>CATWCG010000007.1:0-19105 GCA_958349165.1 uncultured Actinomyces sp.
GACGCGAGGTGGGGCCAACCGGTGTGCCGGTTGGCCCCACCGTCATTCTCCGTTACACTGAGTGTGTATGTGCCCGCCATTGGGCGTGACCGAGATAGAGACTGGACCGACTGTGACGATTCTGAACAACGTGCTGACCGTGCTGATCTACCTGACCAGCATCCTGCTGACCCTGACCATTCTGATGCATAAGGGACAGGGCGGTGGCCTGTCGGATATGTTCGGTGGCGGCATCTCGTCGTCCGCGGGCTCGTCGGGCGTCGCGGAGCGTAACCTGAACCGCATCACGCTGGGCACCCTGCTGGTCTGGGTGATCTGCATCATCTGCTACGCGCTTCTCGTGAAGTTCGGTGGCTGATTGGTCGTGATCGACATCGTGCTATGGCTCCCGACACTCGTGTGGGGAGCCATTTTCATTTGGTCGTACCGTCGCGAGCCTCGTCAGTTCCGCAACGCTTTCTTCTTCTTTTTCCTATGTGCATCCGCTCTGGGAGCGTTGTCATCCCAGCTTGATCAGTGGTGGATCACGCTTCCGATCGGCCTCGCTGTCGCTCTGGCACCATTCATCACCATTATTTTCATGCTTGTCAACGAGGTGCAGTTAGTGCGCCGCGAAGGCTTTTCGCTGTCGCACGCGCTGCCGCTGCTGTTTGCATGTGCGATTGTTGCATGGTTCCTCGCGGTTCCGCTGGCGCTCGTCGTTCAGGCTCCCGGACTCGTCCTCGGCTTCCTGTTCGCGCTGACGCTATGCGGGGCTTGGTTTTTCCTGTCGTTTACCGCGCTGCTGCTATATTCCTGGCTGTACCGCTCACTGCCGCGCAAGCGCCAGTATGACTTCATCGTTATCCACGGAGCCGGGTTGAACGGCACGGACCTGACGCCGTTGTTGCGCGGGCGTGTCGATCGGGCTTATGACCTATGGGTCAAGCAAGACAAAAAGGGCGTTTTTGTTCCGTCGGGTGGACGAGGCGCCGATGAGGAGATTTCGGAGGCCGAGGCCATGGCGCGGTACCTGCGCTCGCGTGGGGTACCGGATTCGGTCATCGTCCTGGAAGATCGATCCACGACGACGTGGGAGAACCTGACCTATTCACGGGATCTGATCACGCGCCTTAGTAGCGCCACCCCGGAGCGAGCCGCGTTGGTGACGAGTGACTATCACGTGTTCCGCACTGCGATGTACGCACGTGCAGTGGGTTTCAACGCGGATGGCCTGGGCTCAAAGACGGCGAGCTATTATTTTCCAACCGCCTTTATTCGTGAGTTCATCGCGATCTCGCGGCGCTACTGGTGGCCGTATGCGCTCATCATGGGGCTGTGGGCGCTGGCGACGGTGGCCATCTACGCTCTATCGGCGGTGTCCTGATCCTTGTTGTTACGCCAGCTCGATGCCAGAGGCAGCCGCCTGATCGAGGTAGACGCGCGTCGAAGGGCCAAGGATCCCCGCAACAGGCAGATCGAGGGGCGACGCGCCCGCGAAGGCACGCCCGATGGCCTCGGCTTTCCCCTCGCCCGCCGTCGTCAGCCACACCTCGGGGCAGGCCCGCATGACCGGCATGGACACGGTGATGCGCTCGGGCGGCGGCTTAGGGGAGTTGCGGATCGCCAGGATGGGGGAGTGCTCCTCCAGGTCAACACGACCGGGGAACAGGGAACAGATGTGCCCGTCTGGCCCCATGCCGATCAGGGCGACGTCGAAGGAGCCGGTGCCCATCAGCTCAGTCCACGTGGCCTCGAAAGCGGACGTCGCCGCGTCGAGGCAGCCGCCTCCAGGCGCCGACGTATCCGAGGTCGGCATGCGCACGAGCTCCACGCCGCTGGCCGCGTGGAAGAACCCCTCCCACGCCTGGTCGTCGTTACGGTCGGCGTGCCCCGCCGGGACGAAACGCTCATCGACGAGCCACACGCGCACGCGCGACCAGTCGACCTGGCCGACGCGGGGGAGAAGCGAGGGCAGAAGCGATGTCGCCACAGCGCCACCGGAGATGGCCAGGTTGACGCGCGCGCGGCCCTGGGCCTCGTCGATGAGAGAGCGCAGGCGCGCCAAGAACGCGCGGCCGACGGCCTCGTTGAGGGCGTCAACGCTCGGGAACACCTCGAGGGTATGGACGAGAACCATGTCAGCCCTCCGCGGAGCAGGCGGCCAGGCGCGGCAGCTCGGTCGTGAGCAGCTCGCCGTAGTACACGTCTGGGTCGAGGCGGCGCAGGTCCTCCATGAGGGAATCCTGGACGGAGCGACGGGCCAGGTTCACGTTGCGATCCTCCAGGCCAGGGCGCGAGAGCCGCGCGACCGAGGAGGTGGCGCTGCGCGAGAGCGATACGCTCGTGTCGTCGTCGAAGGAGAACGTGATGTCGGTGATCGTGTGTGCCTCGGGGTCGACGATCCGATCGACGGGCACACCCAGCTGGTGGTGCAGCCACGCGGCCACAAGGAACGGCGAGGGATGCGTGGCGTTACCCGCAACGCGGATAGAGGTGGGCAGACGGTCGAAGTCCTCAGCGATGGCCGCGAGCAGCGCGCGCCAGAGGGTGACTCCCGCCCACGCCAGATCGGTATCGCCCGGCGTGTAGACGGCCGACAGGGCCGACAGGGTCTCCATCGGGCACTCGGTCGCGCGCGAATCGGTAATGCGCTTGATCGCGAGGCGCCCCAGCGGGTGGGCGCCCGGATTTTCGGGCGGGGTGACCGGCCAGTAGGTGACGACCGGGGTGTCCGACTGGAGCAGCGGCATGACGAGCGAATCGATGTTCGACGCCGCCTCGCCGCGAGGCTCCAGGATGATGATGTCCGACAGACCAGCCGCGTCGCCCACGCGGATCTGTGCGTTGAGCAGGGCGGTGCCCGCGGTTGACTCGGGTTCGACGATGACGATGACGCGGCACGGGTGCTCGCGCGAGACAGCGTCAGAGACCTCGATCGCCTTGTCCACGTCAATCATGTCGGGAACGCAGATCAGCAGCGTCAGGACGCGGCTGAGGGCGGCGGAACCGCGCTCGTCGCGCAGCTCCACGATGCGGGAGGCGACCTCGGCGGACGTGGTGTTCTTCAGGGTGATGATCACGGGAGCCTCCAGAAGCGGCCGTCGCGGGCCAGCATGTCGTGCGCGGATTGGGGACCCCACGTGCCCGGCGTGTAGGGATCGGGCTGGCCCTGGGTCTCCCAGAAGGACAGGATCGGGTCGAGAATCTTCCACGAGGCCTCGACCTCGCGCTGGTGCGGGAAGAGGGGGGCGGAGCCGACGAGCGCGTCGAGGATGAGGCGCTCGTAGGCCTCGGGTGAGTCCTCGGTGAAGGCGTGGCCGTAGGCGAAGTCCATGGTCACGTCGCGCACCTGCATCGATGTGCCCGGTACCTTCGCGCCGAGCTTGAGGGTCAGGCCCTCGTCAGGCTGCACGCGGATGACGAGCGCGTTCTGAGCGGACTCGCTCAGGGCAGAATTGCCGAAAGGCACGTGAGCGGAGCGCTTGAAGATCACCGCGATCTCGGTGACGCGTTTGCCCAGGCGCTTGCCGGTCCGCAGGTAGAAGGGCACGCCAGCCCAGCGGCGCGTGTCCACGAAGAGCTTGATCGCGGCGAAGGTCTCAGTCGTGGAGTCGGCGGGAATGCCGTCCTCCTCAAGATAGCCGCGCACCTGGTCGCCGCCCTGCCAGCCGCCCGCGTACTGGCCGCGAGCGGTGTCGGCGGCCAGGTCCTCGGGGAGGCGCACGGCGGAGAGGACCTTTTCCTTCTCGACGCGGATTTCTTCGGGTGTGAAGTGGACGGGCTCCTCCATAGCGGTCAGCGCCATGAGTTGGAGGAGGTGGTTCTGGATGATGTCGCGCGCCGCGCCGATGCCGTCGTAGTAGCCCGCGCGCGTGCCGATGCCGATGTCCTCGGCCATCGTAATCTGCACGGAATCGACGTAGTTGGCCTTCCACAGGGGCTCGAACATGGCGTTCGCGAAGCGCATCGCCATGATGTTCTGGACGGTTTCCTTGCCCAGGTAGTGGTCGATGCGGAAGACGTCCTGCTCGTCGAAGATCTGCGAGATGACGTCGGAGAGTTCGCGCGCGGACTCGAGGTCGTGACCGAAGGGCTTCTCGATGATGACGCGGCGCCACTCGCGGCCCTGTCGCTTGTTTAGGCCCGTGTCGGACAGGTGCTTGGCCACGACGGGAAAGTACGACGGCGGGATCGACAGGTAGAAGGCGTGGTTGCCGCCGGTGCCGCGCACGCGGTCGAGCTCGGCGACGGTGTCGGCGAGGCGGCGGTAGGCCTCCGGGTCATCGAAGGTGCCGGAGACGAAGCGCAGGCCCGATCGGAGCTGATTCCACGTCCCCTCGTTGAAACCGGTGCGGGTGTGCGCCTCGATGGAGGCGCGCACGTATTCTTCGAAGTCTTGGGGGCTCCAGTCGCGTCGTGCGAAGCCGGTCAGGGAGAACGCGGGGTGGAGGAGGCCGCGGTTGGCCAGGTCGTAGATGGCGGGCAGGAGCTTTTTACGCGCGAGGTCACCGGTGATACCGAAGATGACCAGGCCGCACGGCGGGGAGATGCGCGGCAGCCTGCGGTCTTGCGGATCGCGCAGGGTGGGGATCGCAGTGGTCACGAGTGGTCGCTCCATTCGCTCAAGGGGTTGGGACGAGGCCGGGGCCCGAACGCTTCGCCCGCGGGGGGAGAGGGACGGGACCGAGGACCCATACATGTGTATGAGAATAGGGCTGCTGGCGCGCCCTCGCGCGCCAGCAGCCCCTTCTCCAACAAGGTGACTAGAAAGTCACGACCGGGCGTCTTCGATGGACTCCTTCGCGGCGGCGGCGACGTGCTCGGCGTCGATGCCGTACTCCTTGAAAAGGAGCTCGCCCGGCGCGGAGGCGCCGAAGTGCTCGATGGAGACCGCGCGGCCGGCGTCGCCGATCCAGCGGTACCAGGGCAGGGCCAGGCCGGCCTCGACGGAGACGCGGGCGCGCACGGACGGGGGCAGGACCTCGTCGCGGTAGGCGCGGTCCTGGGCCTCGAACCAGTCGAGGCAGGGGACGGACACGACGCGGGCGGCGATGCCGTCGGCGGCGAGGGCCTGGCGGGCCTCGAGGGCGACGGACACCTCGGAGCCGGAGGCCATGAGGATCACGTCGGGGGTTCCCTCGGTGTCGGCCAGCACGTAGGCGCCGCGGCTGACCTTGTCGGTCGTGGCCAGCCCGGTGCCTTCGCCGCGCGCGGGGTTGGGCAGGTTCTGGCGCGACAGGATGAGTGCGGCCGGGTGCGACTGCTCGAGGATGGCCTTCCAGGAGGCGGCCGTTTCGGCGGCGTCCGCGGGACGCACGACCGCGAGGTTCGGGATCGCGCGGTAGGAGGCCAGGTGCTCGATCGGCTGGTGCGTCGGACCGTCTTCGCCGACGCCAATGGAGTCGTGGGTCCACACGTAGGTCACCGGCAGGTCCATGAGGGCCGCCAGGCGCACGGCGCCGCGCATGAAGTCGGAGAACACGAAGAACGTGCCGCCGTAGGCACGGGTCAGGCCGTCGGCTGCGATGCCGTTGAGGGCAGCCCCCATCGCGAATTCGCGCACGCCGAAGTGGAGGTTACGGCCGAACTCGTTGCCGCTAAAGGCAGACGAGGAGCGGTGCGCGGGCAGGAAGGAGGGCTCGCCCTTCATGAAGGTGTTGTTCGAGCCGGCCAGGTCGGCCGAGCCGCCCCACAGTTCGGGCAGGACGGGGGCAATCGCGTTGAGGACCTGGCCGGAGGCGGCGCGGGTCGCTAGCGCCTTGCCCTCTTCGAAGGTGGGTAGCGCGGCTTCCCAGCCGTCGGGCAGGCGGCCGGCGGACAGGCGCTCGAGCAGGGCGGCACCCTCGGGGTTGGCGGCCTTCCACGCCTCGAAGCGTGCGTCCCAGTCCTTGCGGTACTCGGCTGCGCGGGCGGTGGCGCGGGCGCGGACCTCGTCCACGAGGGCGGCGTCGACGTCGAACATCTTCTCGGGGTCGGCGCCCATGGCCTCCTTGAGGCCCTTGAGGGCGTCGGAGCCGAGCTTGGCGCCGTGGATACCGCCGGTGTTCTGCTTGCCGGGGGTCGGCCAGCCGATGATGGTGCGCAGCGCGATCAGCGAGGGCTTCGTGGTCTCGGCCTTCGCGGCCTCGAGGGCGTCGTTCAGGGCGGCGGTGTTCTCCTCGTAGGAGCCATCCTCGCAGAGCCAGTCGACGCGCTGGACGTGCCAGCCGTAGGCCTCGTAGCGGGCGAGGACGTCCTCGGTGAAGGCGATCGAGGTGTTGTCCTCGATGGAGATGTGGTTGTCGTCCCAGATGACGGTGATGTTGCCGAGCTCCTGGGTGCCGGCCAGGGAGGAGGCCTCGGCGGAAACGCCCTCTTGGAAGCAGCCGTCGCCGGCGATGACGTAGACGTTATGGTCGAAGACGGACTCGCCCAGCGGGGTCTGCGGATCGAGCAGGCCGTGGACGCGGCGGGCGTTCATGGCGAAGCCGACGGCCGAGGCGATGCCGGTGCCCAGGGGCCCAGTGGTGATCTCAACGCCGTTCGTGTGCCCGTATTCGGGGTGGCCGGGGGTCAGGGAGCCGGCGGTGCGCAGCTTCTTGACGTCATCAAGCTCGAGGCCGAAGCCGGTGAGGTAGAGCTGGACGTACTGGGTCAGCGAGGAGTGTCCCGCCGACAGGATGAAACGGTCACGGCCGATCCAACGAGGATCGGCCGGATCGACGTTCATGACCTTGTTATAGAGCAGGTATGCTGCGGGGGCGAGAGAAATGGCGGCTCCGGGGTGTCCGGATCCCGCCTGCTCGACAGCGTCCGCCGCGAGGAGCTTGGCGGTCTTGACCGCGTCGTCATCGATATGGTCCCATTGAAGTGTCACGTCGGCCTCCAGCCGTTATTGGACCCCAGCATCGGGGTAGGGAAATGGTTACCGGGTCACATATTAGCGAAAATGTGCGCACGCGCATAGGTTGAAATCTCGCTTACTCTGACACCATGACGTCCCTGGAAGCCCTCGTGCATGAGTGGGTGGACTATCTGCGCGTCGAGAAGGGCGCGTCGGCGCACACCGTCTCCAACTATCGGCGCGATGCCCTGCGATACGTCCGCGACCTCGCCGACCGCGGCGTTGCGAGCCTCGCCGAGGTGAGCGTGCGCGACATCGAGGACTACACGATGCGCCTCGCCTCGGGCGAGGTGACGGGCCACCCTGCCGCGGCCTCGTCGGTCGCCCGCGCATCCGCTGCCATTCGTGGCCTACACAAGTACGCGCTCACGGAAGGGCTTGTCGGGGTCGACCCCTCCGCCCAGCTGCGCGCCCCCCGCGCGGGACGACACCTGCCCAAGGCCCTGACGGTCGAGGAGGTGGGGCGCCTGCTCGACGTCGCCCACGCGGACGATTCGCCCATCGGCTTGCGTGACTGTGCGCTCCTGGAGCTGTTGTATGCGACGGGCGCGCGCGTGTCCGAGGCGGTCGGCCTGAGCGCCGATGACCTTGACCTTGACGGCGACGTCCCGGTGGTCCGCCTGTTCGGGAAGGGACGCAAGGAACGCATCGTCCCCGTCGGTTCCTTCGCGGTCGAGGCGCTGGGGGCGTACCGGGTTCGTGCGCGTCCGGCCCTGGCGGCACGAGGCCGTGGCGCGACCGCCTTCTTTCTGAACTCTCGGGGCGCCCCCCTCTCGCGCCAAAGCGCGTGGACAGCGATCCGCAGGGCAGCCGAAGCCGCACAGCTGGGGTCGAGGGTGTCGCCCCACACGCTGCGCCACTCCTTCGCGACTCACCTGCTCGAGGGCGGGGCGAGCGTGCGCGAGGTGCAGGAGCTGCTCGGACACGCCTCGGTGGCCACGACCCAGATCTACACGGCGGTGACAGCCGCGGCCCTGCGCGAGGTCTTTACGCTCTCGCACCCCCGGGCGCGTGGCACCGACGAGATTGCCCGGCAATGACCTAGGATGGAGGAGTGACCATGAATTCGCATCCGACGCTGACGCCCGACCTGCCCGCTGAGCAGGTCGACTTCCCCGTGCCCGCGCCCCTGACGGGCCACGGACCCGCACGCGTGATCGCGATGTGTAATCAAAAGGGAGGCGTCGGCAAGACGACGACCACGATCAACCTGGGCGCCGCCCTGGCCGAGTACGGTCGCCGCGTCCTGATCGTCGACTTCGATCCGCAGGGGGCGGCGTCTGTTGGGTTGGGGATCAACGCCCTCGACATGGAACAGACGATCTACACGCTGCTGATGAACCCCAAGGCCGACGTGCGTGCGACCGTGTGTCACACGGCCACGCAGAACCTGGACATCATCCCGGCGAACATCGACCTGTCGGCCGCGGAGGTTCAACTGGTCAACGAGGTCGCGCGTGAGAGCGCCCTGGCGCGCGTGCTGCGCCACGTCGAGGCCGACTACGACGTCATCCTGATCGACTGTCAGCCCTCGCTCGGCCTGCTCGCGGTGAACGCGCTGACCGCCGCGCACGGCGTCATCGTGCCCGTGGAGGCCGAGTTCTTCGCCCTGCGTGGCGTCGCCCTGCTGGTTGAGACCATCGAGACGGTGCGCGATCGCATCAACCCGCGCCTGAAGATCGACGGCATCGTGGCGACGATGGTCGACTCCCGCACCCTGCACTCGCGCGAGGTCCTTCAGCGCCTCCAGGAGGCCTTCGGGGATCTGGTCTTCGACACGCGTATCGGGCGCACGATAAAGTTCCCGGACGCCTCGGTGGCCACCGAGCCGATCACCTCCTACGCTCCCAACCATGCGGGGGCGCACGCGTATCGCCGACTGGCGCGGGAAGTCATCGCCCGTGGCGACGCCGCCTGAACCCACCGAAGTTCAGGGCGAGTTCGAGCTCTTCGCCGTGAGCCTGCCCGTCTTCGAGGGGCCCTTCGACCTGCTCCTGTCCCTGATCGCGCGCAAGAAGCTCGACATTACCGAGGTGGCGCTCGCCCAGGTGACGGACGAGTTCATCGCCTTCATGAAGGCCTCGCCCGACCTGTCACGCACGACCGAATTCCTGGTCGTCGCCGCAACGCTTCTCGACATGAAAGCCGCCCACCTCTTGCCCCGCCTCGACGAGGAGGAAGACGCGAACGAGGCGGATCTGGAGGCCCGGGACCTCCTGTTCTCCCGACTCCTGCAATACCGCGCCTTCAAAGAAGCGGCGAAGGAGATCGACGCGCGCATGGTTGCGTGCGCCTCCTACGTGGCCCGCGACGTCGCCCTCGAGCCCCACTTTGCCACGCTCCTGCCCGAGCTCGCCTGGCTCACCAGCCCCGAGGACCTGGCCCGCCTCGCTGCCGACGCCCTCTCCCAGTCGGCGCCCACCGTCCAGGTCGCCCACCTGCACGACCCGGTCGTGCCGGTGCGCGAGCAGGCCATCGTCGTCGCCGACAAGCTCGCGTCGGCGGGGGAGATGACCTTCCGGGAGCTCATCGCCGATGCCGCGACGCGCGCCGTCATCGTGTCGCGTTTCTTGGCGCTCCTTGAGCTCTTCCGGCGAGGGGCCGTCGAGTTCATCCAGGAAGGGGTGCTCGGCACACTGACGATCCAGTGGAGCGCCGAGGTGGACGTGAACGAGATCGACATCGACGAGGCGCCACGCGGCGCGCGCGCCGAGGACACGCCCTCCGCCGTCGGCACCACGGCCTCGTCGACGGGGAAGAACGCACGGACGATGGAAGGAGACAGCGGCGATGACTGACGAGCAGCTGCGAGGGCCGATCGAGGCGATCCTGATGGTCGCCTCCGAACCGGTGTCCGTCAATGAGCTCGCGGGCGCCCTTGAGGCGGATCCGCTCGACGTGGAGGAGACACTGCGCTCCCTGGCGAGCGAGTACCTCGGCCAGGGGGAAGGGCCGGTGCGCGGCTTCGAGCTGCGCGAGGTCGCGGGAGGCTGGCGCATCTACTCCGCGCGCGCCTACGCCGACGTCGTCGGTCGCTTCGTCGTGGGCTCGGCTCACGCGCGCCTGTCCCAGGCCGCCCTCGAAACCCTGGCGGTCATCGCCTACCGCCAGCCGATATCGCGCGCCCGCATCGCCCGCATCCGCGGGGTGAACGTCGACGGCGTGGTGCGCACGCTCGCGGCCCGCGGCCTCGTGGAAGAGACGGGGCTGACACCCTCAGGGGCGCGCCTATACGGCACGACCGGGGAGTTTCTTGAGAAAATGGGGATGACGAACCTATCGGAGCTGGTACCCTTGGCACCCTACCTGCCGAGCGCCGATGCGCTGGACGAATTGGAGGAAGAACTATGAGGGCTAACCCTTACACCGAGGGTGGCGTGCGCCTGCAGAAGGTGCTCGCCCAGGCCGGCGTCGCTTCTCGGCGCGCGTCCGAACAGATGATCGCGGATGGCCGCGTGAGCGTGGACGGAACAGTCGTGCGCACCCAGGGCGTGCGGGTGGACCCCGCGACCCAGGTCATTCACGTCGACGGTGAACGACTAATCCTGGACGAGACCAAGCACATCGTGCTCGCCGTCAACAAGCCGATCGGCACCGTGTCCACGATGAGCGACCCGGAGGGACGCCCGACCATCGCCGACCTGATCGCCGACTACCCCGAGCGCCTCTACCACGTGGGTCGACTCGACATCGACACCTCGGGCCTGCTGTTGCTGACCAACGACGGCGAGCTGGCCAACCGCCTGACCCACCCGTCCTACGAGATTCGCAAGACCTACGTCGCGCGCCTGCACGGCGAGGTCAAGCCGGGAGTCAAGCGCACGCTCATGAATGGCATCGAGCTGGAGGACGGCCCGATCAAGGTTGATGCCTTCCGCGTCGTCGACACCTACGGCGACATCACCACCGTCGAGATCGTCGTCCACGAGGGCCGCAACCGACTCGTGCGACGCATGATGGAGGCCGTCGGCTACCCGGTCCGCGAGCTCGTGCGCACCGGCTTTGGCCCGATTTCTCTCGACCATCTCAAGCAGGGCACGACGCGCCGCGTCAAGGGCAACGCCCTGACCGCGCTGTACGGGGCCGTCGGCCTGTGAGCGCCCAGGGCGGCGCTCCCACGCGCGTCGTATCGACGGTCGGCCCGGTCCTCATCATCGGGTCCGGCCTCCTCGGCGCGTCCCTTGGGCTTGCCCTGCGCGCCGGGGGAGTGGACGTCTACCTGGAGGATGTGTCGCCGACGTCGCTGCGCCTGGCCTCCGACGTGGGCGCGGGGGTTCCCTTCGGAGACGTTATCGCCGAGGCCGGGGTCGGCAATGGGGACGAGGGCGCGGACCGGGACGGATACGAGGCTCCGCGCATCGTCGTGGTCGCGACTCCCCCCGACGTCGCCGATCGCGCAATCGTCGATTCACTGGTGCGTTTCCCCGATGCGATCGTCACCGACGTCGCTTCCGTCAAGGACGCGGTCGTCGCCGACGTCCTGGCGACCCTCGAGGATCGGGGCCTGGAGGACGCGGCGCAGCGCTACGTGGGCTCTCACCCGATGGCCGGCCGCGAGCGCTCCGGCGCCGGGGCGGCGGACGCCGACCTGTTTTACGGGCGCCCGTGGGTGATCGTGGCCCACGAGTCCACGTGGCCGAGGGCCGTCTTGGTGGCGCGTGCGCTCGCGACGGACGTGGGTGCGGTGCCCCTGGAGATGAACGCGGGCACGCACGACCACGCGGTGGCGCTGGTCTCTCACGTTCCTCAGCTGGTGTCCTCGATGCTGGCCGCGCGCCTCGTCGACGCGCCCGCCCAAGCCCTCGGGCTGGCGGGACAGGGCCTTCGTGACACGGCGCGTATCGCGGCGTCGGATCCGAGGCTATGGACGGCAATTCTCGCGGGCAACGCGGGCCCCGTGGCCCAGGTGTTGCGCGAGCTGCGCGCCGACCTCGACGAGCTTTTGCTCCACCTGGATGCGGCCATCGAGCTGGGGCCGCTGCGCGGGGGGAGCGTCGGGGCGATCAATCGTGTGATGACCGCGGGCAACCAGGGGGTCGCGCGCATCCCCGGTAAGCACGGCGGCGCGCCTTCTCGCTACCGCGAGGTCGAGGTGCTGATCCCCGACGAGCCGGGGGCCCTCGGGCGCCTCTTCAGCGAGCTCGGCGAGGCGTCGATCAACATCGAAGACCTGGTCCTCGAGCACTCCGCCGGCGCGCAGGCTGGCGTCGCTCGCGTCATGATTGACCCGGCGGTCGCCGACCGCTGCGTTGCCAACCTGCAGGAGCGGGGCTGGCGGCTCATTACTCACTGACACAACCTCAACGAGGGAGACAACGGATGAACGACACGACGCGTCAGGATGCGATTTCGCGCGTGGGCATCACGATCGCGATCGACGGCCCTGCGGGTTCCGGCAAGTCCACGGTGTCCAAGGAGCTGGCGTCGCGTCTGGGTATCGGATACCTCGACACGGGCGCGATGTACCGGGCGCTCACGTGGTACGTGCTGGAGCGCGGCATTGACTTGGAGGACACCGACGCGGTCGCGGCGGCTGCTGATGAGATGGTCCTGCGACTGCAGTCCGATCCCGCGGACCCGCACGTGTGGGTGGGCGAGACGGAGGTGACCGCACAGATCCGCGAGCCTCGCATCGCCCTGGCGATTAAGCACATTTCGACGAATCTGAAGGTGCGCGCGTGGATGGCGGCCGAGCAGCGCCGCCGCATGATGGAGGCGCGCGCGCAGGGCTCCGGCATGATCGCCGAGGGGCGCGACATCACGACCGTCGTGTGTCCGGACGCCGACGTGCGCATCCTGCTGCTGGCGGACCAGGAGGCGCGCCTGCGTCGGCGGACCTTGGAGCTGTACGGGGACGCGACCGAGGAGCACATGGAGATCGTGCGCGCCCAGGTGGAGGGCCGCGACAAGGCCGACTCGACCGTCTCAGAATTCATGACCGCGGCCCCCGGCGTGGAGACGGTGGATTCGACTGGGTTGGATATCGCCGGCGTGTGCGAGGCCATCATGGCCTACGTGGACGAGGACCTGGCCGCTCGCGAGGGATAGTGCTTGGCGTGTCGATGGGTGTGCCCCGCAGCTCCTCGCTGCGGGGCACACACATACGGTGGCTAGTAGCTGGGATAGTTTTGCCCGGGAGCCTGGCCGAACGGTGGGTTCTGGTCCTGCGGGGAGGGCGCTGTTCCATATCCCTGGACACCGCCTTGCGTGCCATAGGCGGGCCCCTGGGTACCCTGAGCTCCGTATCCGTAGGCGGGCGGCTGGCCGCCATACCCGTACGCGGATGCCTGGCCGGGTTGGGTTCCGTAACCGTAGGCGGGTCCCTGAGAGGGCTGCGTGCCATACACCGGTCCCTGACCCGTCGGCGTGCCGTAGCCGTGGGCGCCAGGTGTTCCTGGCATCGCTGGGCCACTGTTGTAGGAGGTATTTCTCGACCAGAGAGGGTTGAAGCCGGTGTAGCGCGATTGCTTCGGGGGGACGGTGCCCTGAGGGTAGCCTGTCACTCCGTACTGCGGGCCGTTGACGCTGGTGTAGTTAGGCATATCGCGGACGTCCTTGCGCGCCTGCCGATAAAAGATGACGTAGATGATGGACGCGGGCAAAAAAATGATCGTGATAATCGCGATCAGAACGAGGGCCTCAAACGTCGTGATCGTCGAACCTGATGAGGTAGCGGTGTTGCTGCGTGTGCGCGTGAGAGAGCTGCTTGCGAAGGCTTCGTGATGTGCTTGCGCGGCCGTCGCGGCGTTCAGCTCAGGCGTGTCGCTGGAGTCAGGCAGTGCTGCGGAGCTCGAGGTGGTCACCCTCGGCGTGTTCGTCAGCGTGTATGCCTGCGCCGCGGGAACCACGAGAGGCAGCGTCGCGCATGCGAGGGTGGCTGCGCAGGCGAGAAGCCGATGAGAGAGCATGTGGTGTTTCCTTCGCGAGCGAGTAAAGGTGAGGGGAGACCGGCTCATGTGACCGCCGAACGTTCGTATCGAAGAGACAATGACGGAATTCCAGCGAATGTGTGTGTTCGTGACACGCGGTCGTGGTGCAGTGCCCGCAGGCGCAGCGAAAGCTCAGTATCCGCTGCCGTAGGAACCGTAGCCACCGTTCATGCCCGACGACGGATAGTCGCCCTGCTGGCTGCCGTAGGAGTTGCCGTAATCTGCCGTGCCGTAGCCGTTTCCCTGCCGCATCGGCGGATTCATGGGTGCACCCGCCTGTGGGTACTGAGAACCGCCATAGACGTTGCCCGTGACTCCGTATTGAGGCCCACTGGGGCCGTTGTAATTAACGGTCTGCATCTGGCGGCGCGACCCCTGGTTAGCCAGGTAACGGAACAGGTAGTAGCCACCTGCGATCAGAGCGAAAAGGACCAAGGAGATAACGACGGCAACCGGGTCGTGAGACGTCCTTCGTGAACGGAAACGACGGCGTGTCGGTGCGGGGACGGACACGCTTGCACGCGTCGCACGTCCGGTGGTTGCGGTGCCGGCAGGGGAGGTTTCCGTGCTCGCAACGACCGCGCTCGCCTGCACTGTCGACGCCTCCCAGGAACCGGCGCTAGGTACCGCGATGCCCGTGAGGGCGAGGGCGAGGGACGCGGAGGCTGTCAGGAGCCGACGGAGGGTCATAAGGGATACTCCCACGATGTGTGATGGCGATGGATAGCCTTTAGTGTAATCGCATGGACAGATAGGGATGGCTTGTTTCGCGGAGCGATACGTGTAACCCCGTGGGGGAGTGTGAGCCGTGTGCTCTCCCGCGACGGAGGTTGTGTGTCGCGGCGCACTCCAGTCGGCTTGCTTCCTTCTTCTCGGGTGCGCTATAGTTCTACAGGTCGCTACGGCGACGAACTGAATACGGGCTGTGGCGCAGCTTGGTAGCGCACTTGACTGGGGGTCAAGGGGTCGTGGGTTCAAATCCCGCCAGCCCGACAAAAGAGTCGCGAGGACAGGTTCTGTCCTCGCGATTTTTGTCTGTCATGAGCCTTCGTCGCCCCGGGGCGTCGGAGGGACTTCCGTCCCCACGCAATTCGTCGGTCAATCTTTGTAACCAAAACGTGATGCGCGTCTGTGGTTGTCTATTTCCCCCGGTAAAGGCTGGTTTTCGACCAAATTTCTCCAGGTTTGTGCAGGTCGGGGCATACTTCATCCGGTGTGAGCGTGCCGATACGTGCCCTCTCAGTGGAGTAAACTGTGGCACAGGTCGAAGTCATCAACGGGGATGATTTCGACCTACCTCGCCGGTACCGGCCGCCGTTCCCAAGACGGAGCGCGAAGCGCACGGACCGACACAAAACGGCCCCGGCCTCGTCAACGGAGACGAGGCCGGGGGAGCCGGAGAGACGAATGAGAAGCGAGAAGAACGGTCAGCCGTCAGATTCCGCCGCGCCGGCGCGTGCATCCTCGGGGATGACATCCTCCAGCGTCGCGGAGCGCTCCTGCGGGGCCTGGAATTCGGTCACGGTCGTCACCTCCTGGGCATTCGAACCCGAGATCCGCACAGAGGTGGTCTGCCCCTCCTGATCGACGATGTTCAGCCGATCGGCTGCGTCGAGCTCAACAAGGAAGAGGCCGTCAAGGTCGGTGATACCCGCCTGCTCCAATTCACCGCGCAGCCATTCCTCGCTGTGGCCAGCCAACTCGAGGTTGTCGGCAACGACCTGTCCGTTGGAGACCAGGAGATGATTAACGCCGCCTTCGCCGACCTTGCGAATTGTCAGCGCGCCATTCGCTTCGCGCTGAGCGAGAGCCACCTCCCTGAGCGAGAAAATCCCCATGCCTCGCAGTTCGGCGAGAAACTCCACGGGATCGAGCTTATGCTCGGGGCTACCCAACGCGTCGCGCGTAAAACGGCCGTTTTCGATGATCCTGTACGCCTTGCCCATCACGAGGGAACGCGTCGGCATGAACTTTGACATCGCGTAGTTCAAGCCGGAGATGATCGCGAAGGTGACCAGGAGAAAACTGACGTATTCCGCGAAAGAAATAGCGTGGTTGTAGATGACACCACCGATGATGCCACCCAGAATAAAGTTGCCGATAAAGTCGATCGGTGTCATCTGGGTCGTCTGCTGCTTACCCGTGAGGCGCAGGTGGAGGACGATCAAGATGACACCGATCAAGAGCTTAAAGATCGTCATTTCGAAACCGTGAACATCGAACATGACGCAACTCTATCCGGTGCCCGAGCGAATCAGGACGCCAGTGTGATCAGCTCGTTGGATCCGCGTCGATGGCACCCTGAACGTCGTGGAACAGCAGGTTTGAGATCTCGACCTGGACGATCTCAACCTTGGGAACGTCGTCCAGCTTGAGGGGATCGTCCGCCGACGTCTGGAGGAACAGGGTGCCGCACCCGAAAAGCCGATCATCGACGTTCTTCTCCAACTGGATGTCGGAGATGCGAGAGAGCGGCAGGTCGTGTCCCGTGCGCGTAAAAATGCCGTGGCGCGTGATGATGCGCTTCGTCGTGATCGTGTACGTCGAGGTCAGCCACTTGATCCACGGGATGACGAACAGCGGAATCGACAGAAGGAGGACCGCGATCCAGATGGTCGCCAGCGCCCAGTAGCGGGCGTTGGCAGGCACATAAAAAGAGCCGACGACGGCCGCGATGAGGAGGATGGCCTCGATGATGATGGCGGGCAGCAGGGTCTTGATGTGCGTATGCATGTGTCGGACGACGATCTCGTCCTGACTGAGCAGCTTCTTGGAAATAGCCATGGCTCCATCATGCCAGATAACGACGCGGCGCAACGGCGCGTGTCACGCGCACATTGGCTGCCGCGCGGGGGCTAACGCGGCCGACGGTGCGTGCCGACAATGTCGGTATTAACGATCCCGATGGCGGACATGAGAGCCAGCATCGTGGTCGGCCCCACGAAGCGAAATCCCCGCTGCTTGAGCGTGGCGGCGAGCGCGACCGACTCGGGAATCTGAGAGGGAACCTCACTCGCGCACGAGGGGCGCGGGTCGGCCTCGGGGCGATAGGACCACACGAGGTCCCCCAGGTGCGTGGCGGCGCCTCGCCCCTCGTCATCGCACGAGCGCAGGGCGAGCGTGGCCCGCGCGTTGGAGATCGCGGCCTCGATCTTGCGACGGTTTCGGATGATTCCGGGATCGCGAGTGAGGCGCTCGACGTCTGCCTCGCCCAAGGCCGCGACCGCGTCCGGCGAGAAGCCCTCGAACGCCGCGCGAAAGGCCTCGCGTTTGGCCAGCACGGTGCGCCAGGACAGGCCCGCCTGGAATCCCTCGAGGGCCAGGCACTCGAAGACGCCCGCCTCGTCGTGGACGGGCATGCCCCACTCCGTGTCGTAGTAGGAGCGCAGGAGCGCGTCGTGGGAGGCCCAGGACGGGCGAACGAGGCCGTCGTCGCACAGCGTGAGCCCGCAGGGGAGAGAACGGGGAGAATCGGTTGAGGAGTCCATAGCCCCATCCTGCGCGCCGACACGAGCAGCGGCAATCGTGACGACGAACCCTGTGGATAACGGCGACGCGCGCGCCACCCCTGTGGATAGGGTGACGCGCGCGCTGTACGCGTGCGTGCGGCGACGCCTAGCGGCGGCGCTTCTCGCGCACGCGCACGGAAATCTGGATGGGTGTGCCCGCAAAACCGAAGGTCTCGCGCAGGCGGCGCTCGATGAAACGACGGTAGCCCGGATCGAGGAAACCCGTCGTGAAGAGCACGAAACGCGGGGGCTTGCTCGACGCCTGCGTGCCGAAGAGGATGCGGGGCTGCTTGCCGCCGCGCAGCGGGTGCGGGTGAGCGGCCACGAGCTGGCCGAGGAAGGCGTTGAGCTGGCCCGTCGGGATGCGGGTCTCCCACCCCTCCAAGGCGGTGTCGAGCGCGCGCACAATGCGGTTCGTGTGCCAACCGGTCTTGGCCGCCAGGTTGATGCGCGGCGCCCACTGAACCTGGACGAGCTCGCGTTCGAGCTCGTTCTTGATCTCCTTTTGGCGCTCCTCATCGACCAGGTCCCACTTGTTCGTCACGACGACGAGGGCCCGGCCGGCGTCGATGACCTGCTGGACGACACGCACGTCCTGCTCGGTGAGGGGAGCGGAACCGTCGATGAGGACCAGGGCGACCTCGGCCTTCTCGATGGCCGCCTGCGTGCGGATCGAGGCGTAGTAGTCGGCGCCGGTCGTGCGGTGCATCTTGCGGCGGATGCCGGCGGTGTCGACGAACCACCAGGAGCGCCCGTCCAACTCGATGAGCTCGTCGACGGGGTCGCGGGTCGTGCCCGCCAATTCGTTGACGACGACGCGCTCGCCGCCGGCCAGGGCGTTGAGCAGGGAGGACTTACCGACGTTGGGACGCCCGACGAGTGCCACGCGGCGCGGGCCGCCCGAGGGGAGCGCGGAGGCCACGGCGGACTCGGTCGGCAGAACATCCAGGACGACGTCGAGGAGGTCGCCGGTACCGCGCCCGTGGAGGGCGGAAATCGGGTGGGGCTCGCCCAGGCCGAGGCTCCACAGGTAAGCCGCGTCGGCCTCCTGCAGGGGCGAATCCACCTTGTTGGCCGCCAGGATGATCGGCTTCTTCTTCGAGCGCAGCATCTCCACGATGCGCTCGTCGGATGCCGTCACGCCGACCGTTGCGTCCAGGACGAGGACGACGGCGTCGGCCAGGTCGACGGCGATCTCCGCCTGCTCGGCGACGGAACGATCCAGGCCCTTGACGTCGATCTCCCAGCCGCCGGTGTCCACGAGCGTGAAGTCGCGTCCGGCCCACTCCGCGGGGTAGGAGACGCGGTCGCGCGTGACGCCCGGGGTGTCCTGGACGACGGCCTCGCGGCGTCCCAGGATTCGGTTGACCAGCGTGGACTTGCCGACGTTGGGCCGGCCGACGACGGCGAGGACCGGCAGGCCCGCCGCGACGTCGCCGGAGTCGTCGAGCTCGACGTCGCCGGAGAGCAGCGCCAAATCCTCCTCGTCCAGGTCGAACTGGTCGAGGTTGGCGCGCATGACGCGGGCGCGGGCCGCGGCGTCATCGTCGGTCAGGTCGATCATCTCGGACGAGGCCGGGGCCAGGTCCGCGGTGTAGGCGTCGGCCGTGTCATCCCCGGGAGTGGGGGTCGTGCCGTGCTGGGTATCGAAGTCATTCACCCGCCCAGTCTACGGCGTGGCGCGCCACGCGGGTCGGATAGGGACCCTCGTGGCGCGCCAGTTGACAGGTTTATTAACGCGACACGGGGGGGCGGACCTCGCAGGCGAGGACCGCGGCGGCGACGGGCCCCGGGTTGTATCG
>CATWCG010000008.1:0-19001 GCA_958349165.1 uncultured Actinomyces sp.
CAGGTGAGGAGGAGGTTTGCCCCGGCCTCGCGCGGCTCGCATCAGGGAATGCGAGCCTCGGACGGGGGCGGGCCGGAAAGGGGGAGGAGCGGCCCGCCCCCAGTGCTTTACAGACCCTCGCGGTTCAGGCGAGCGATCTCGGCCTCGGTCGCGTGCTTCGTGGTGGGCACGTGGCCGGGCAGCGGCAGGATGCGCTCGTGGATCGAGTCGAGGATCCAGGAGACCTGCGGGAAGAAGTACGACTCGAGCTCGGGTCCGGGCGTGATGCCGTTGCGCGAGCCGACGACCGCGATCGGCGCGTCGAGGGCGTCGAAGGCGAGGGTCTGCACGTTGGCGGCAACCGTGTTGAGGAAGGATCCGCGCTCGACCGCGTCCGAGGTGAGGACGAGGCGACCGGTCTTCTTCACGGACGCGATGAGCTTGTCGTAGTTCAGCGGGGCGACGAAGCGCAGGTCGATGACCTCGGCGCTCAGGCCGTACTTCTCGGCCAGGACGTCCGCGGCTTCCAGGGCCTTGTACACGGTCGCGCCGTAGGCAGCGATCGTGATGTCGGTGCCCTCGCGGCGGATCGCCGGCTCGCCCTCTTCGGTCTCGTAGTAGCCCTCGGGCACGCCGCCGGGCTCGAAGTCCTCGCCCTTGTCGTAGAGCTTCTGGCTCTCGAGGAACACGACGGGGTCGGTTCCGGCCAGGGCGAGGTTGAGCATGCCCTTGGCGTCGGTCGGGGTGGTCGGGAAGTAGACCTTGAGGCCGGGGATGTGGGCGACGAGCGCGCTCCAGTCCTGGGAGTGCTGCGCGCCGTACTTCGATCCCACGGACACGCGCAGGACGAGGGGCATCTTGAGCAGGCCGGCGCTCATCGACTGCCACTTGGCCATCTGGTTGAAGACCTCGTCACCGGAGCGGCCCAGGAAGTCGCAGTACATGAGCTCGACGACCGCGCGGCCACCGGCCATCGCGTAGCCGACGCCGGCGCCCACGATCGAGGCCTCGGCGATGGGCGAGTTGAAGAGGCGACGGTAGGGCAGGGCCTCGGTCAGGCCACGGTAGACGGCGAAGGCGCCGCCCCAGTCGCGGTTTTCCTCGCCCCATGCGGCCATCGTCGGGTCGGTCTTGAAGCGGTGCAGCATCGCCTCGAAGAGGCCGTCACGGAACTGGTACATGCGCATCTTGGAGACGGGCTTGCCGTTGGCATCGACGGAGGAACGCACCTTCTTGGCCAGGGCCTTGACGCGCGGGTTGTCCTCGAGGTCGATCTCGGGGGTCGCGTCGTCGAAGGCCTCGACCTTCTCGTTGGAGAACATGACGGTGTCGATGTAGCCGTCGGCGACGCGCGGGGTGGCCTCGTCGTCGATGGCCAGCGTGAGGACCTTGACCAGCTTGTCGGTCAGCGAGGCCGCGTAGCCGTCGATCTCGTCCTGCGTGGTCAGGCCGTTGGAGATCAGCAGGTTCGAGTATTCCTTGATGCAGTCGACCTGCTCCCACAGCTCGACCTCTTCCTTCGTGCGGTACGAGGAGGCGTCCGACGGGGAGTGGCCGGAGAAGCGGTAGGTGATGGTGTCCATGAGGACGGGGCCGCGGCCCTCCTCGAGGATCTTCTTCTTGCGGGTGGTCGCATCCGCGACGGCCAGCGGGTTGAGGCCGTCGACGCGCTCGGCGTGCATGGCCTCGGGGTTGAGGGCCGCGCCCACGCGGGCGAGGATCTCATATCCCATGGTCTCGCCGAAGGTCTGGCCGCCCATGCCGTAGAAGTTGTTGAAGAAGTTGAACAGGATCGGCGGGTTGCCGCCGTCCTCCTCGCGCCACAGGGAGCGGAACTGGTCCATGGCCGCGAAGTTCATGGCCTCCCACACGGGGCCACAGGCCAGGGCGGCGTCACCGACGTTAGAGATGACGATGCCGGGCTTGCGGTTGATGCGCTTGAACAGGGCCGCGCCGTTGGCGATCGGGGCGGAGCCGCCGACGATGGCGTTGTTCGGGTAGGAACCAAAGGGCAGGAAGAAGGTGTGCATCGAGCCGCCCAGGCCGCGGTTGAAGCCGGACTTGCGGGCGAAGATCTCGGCGAGGGCGCCGAAGAGGATGAAGTTCTCAGTGAGGTCCTTCGTGTCCTTGTAGTCGATCTTCTCAGCGTAGGAGAGGGTCTCGCCGCCGAGGAAGCCCTTCATGATGGACTCGAGCTGGCCCTCGTCCATCTGGTGCATGGCCGAGTAGCACTTGGCGAGGATCTCGCCGTGGGAGCGGTGCGAGCCGAAGATGAAGTCCTCGGGCTTCAGCACAAAGCTCTGACCGACGTAGGCGCTCTCCTGGCCGATGCCCAGGTGGGCGGGGCCGCGGTGGTTGTACTCGACGCCTTCCCACTGGCCGGTCTTCTTGATGGAGTCGAGCATCGACTCGAAGGTGCGCACGACGATCATGTCGTGGAGCATCTGGACCATGCCCTTTTCGCCGTAGCGGGCGAGTTCGGTCTCACGGTCGAAGGTGTACTGGTTGACGGGCACGTCGGGGAACTTCACGTGCCCGGGGCGACGCACCTCGTTGGGGTCGATGATAAGAGACTGAGTCATTGTTCTACTCTTCCTTGACGTAGGGGGTTCGTTAGAGCTTGACGGCCCACGCGGCTTCGCGGATGACCTCGGACACGGTGGGGTGCGGGAAGACGACCTGGCGCAGGTCCTCGACGGTCAGTTCCATCTCGAGGACGGCCTGCGCGCCCCAGATCATTTCCGCCGCGTAGGCGCCCAGGACGTGAATGCCGAGCACCTGGTGGGTCTTGGGATCGACGAGGATCTTCGCCTCGCCGGGGGCCTTGAAGCCGTTCTCGGCGATGAAGCGGCCCGACATGAGGGCGGGGACCTTGGCGACGAGGACGTCGCGGCCCTCGCGCTTCGCGGCGGACTCGGTCAGGCCCACGCCGGCGGCCTCGGGGATCGAGAAGACGGCCCACGGGACGGTGTGCCAGCGCATGACCTCGCCGCGCTTCTTGGCGGAGGGGTCGAGGATGTTCGCCGAGGCGATCTCCGCCATGCGGTAGGCGGCGTGCGCCAGCAGGGAGCGTCCGGTGACGTCGCCGATGGCCCACACGTTGGGCAGGTTGGTGCGCATCGTGTCGTCGACGACGATGCCGCGGTTGATCTCGAGGCCGGCCTCCTTGGCGCCCCAGCCCTCCGTCGCGGGACGGCGGCCAACCGCCATGAGGACAACGTCGGCCTCGACGCTGAGCTTCTCCTCGCCCTTGGAGTAGTGGACGGTGCCCCCGTCGAGGGACTCGACGCGGCAGCCCAGCTCGAAGGTCACGTCCTTCATGGCGGCGCGGGCCTTGGCGGCCAGGTCGTCGTCCATGAACGGCAGGATCTCGGGGGCCATCTCGATGACAGTCACCTGGGAGCCGAGGGTGGAGTACAGGGAGGCGAACTCGACGCCGATGACGCCGCCGCCGATGATGGCGAGGCGGGCGGGGACCTCGGGCAGGGAGAGGATGCCCGTGGAATCAACCAGCGCCGGGTTGTCCTGGGTGCCGGGCAGCGGGGGCATGGCCGGCACGGAGCCCGTGGCGATGATGACGTGGTCCGAGGTGTAGGTCGTGCCCTCGACGGTCACGCGACCGGGGGCGTCGAGGTGGCCTCGTCCGTTGATGACGGTGACGCCCGCCTTGCGCTCGGTGGCCGCGACGCCGGCGACCAGACCCTTGACAACCTGGTCCTTCCAGGCCTGCATCTGCGTCCAGTTGACGGCAACGCCGCTGGCGTCCACGCCGAACTGGCTGGCTTCCTTGGCGTGCAGGTAGTTCTTCGCGCCGTTGAGCAGGGTCTTGGTGGGGATGCAGCCCACGTTCAGGCAGGTGCCGCCCAGGTACTGCTCCTCGACGAGGGCGACCTTCTTGCCCGCGTGTCCGAGGCGCTCGGCGGCCAGGTAGCCGCCGGGGCCCGCGCCGAGGACGATGACGTCAAAATGCGTGTCACTCATGAGTGTTCCTCTTTCCTCAGGCCAGGACGGTCACGTCGATGTTTTCGATGGCGGCGACCAGGTCGCGCAGGAAGCGGGCGCCGTCGGCGCCGTCGATGACCTGGTGGTCGATCGTCAGCGACAGGTTGAGGCGCTGCTCCACGCCGATCGTGCCGTCGGCTGCCACTGCGGGGCGCGGGGTGATCGCGCCGACGCCGAGGATGGCCGTCTGGGGCAGGTTGATGACGGGGGTGAAGGTCTCGATGCCGAAGGAGCCGATGTTGGAGACCGTGAAGGTGCCGCCGCTCAGGAAGTCGGGGGCGATGGTGCCGTCGATGGCGCCGCCGGCCAGGCGCTTGGCCTCGTCGGAGAAGGCCTTGAGGCCCAGGGCCTGCGCGGAGCGGATGACGGGGACCAGGAGGCCGCGCGGGGTGTCGCACGCGAAGCCGAGGTGGACCTGCTCGAACTGCGTCAGGACGCCGTCCTCAAGGTGGGCGTTGAACACGGGGTACTTGGGCAGGGTACGCGAGACGGCGAAGCAGACCAGGTCGTTGAGCGTGATCTTGTTCAGACCCAGCGCCTCGTCGGCGTTCTTGACCTTCTTGCGCAGCGCGAGGATGCCCGCGGCGTTCGCGGTCGTGTTGAGGGTCAGCTGCGCGGTGGAGGTCAGGGACTCCATCATGCGCTTGGCGACGACCTTGCGGACGCCCTTGAGCGGGGCGGAGGTCGAGGCGCCCGGGTAGTCGGCGCCCGCGGGGGCTGCGACGGCGGCGGCGGGAGCGGCCTCGGGAGTGCGGCCCGCGTCGGCGACGCTCACGCGGCCACCGATGCCGGTGCCCTCGGTGGCGCTCACGCCGGCGGCGCGCGCGGCGGAGGTCAGGACGGGGCCGGCGGCGATCGCGGCGGCGACGTCGCGATCGATGACGCGGCCGTGGGGGCCGGAACCTTCGGAGATAGCCGAGGCGTCGACGCCGCGGGAGGCGGCGAGCGCGCGGGCGCGCGGGGAGACGGCGCCGGTGGCGCGCTCGGTCGCGAACGCGGGGGTGGCCGCCTGCTCGGGCGCGCTGGCCTGCTCGGCGGGAGCGGCTTCGGCGGGGGCGGCGTCAGCGCCGGGCACGAGGCCGGAGATGTCCTCCCCGGGCTCACCGACGATGATGAGCGGATCCTTGACGGGGACCTCGTCGCCCTCCTCCCACAGGAGCTTGAGGACAGTTCCAGCGGCGGTGGAGGGAACCTCCATCGTCGACTTGTCCGTTTCGATGGACGCGAGGGTCTGGTCGACGGCGACGGTGTCGCCTTCGGCGATCATCCACTCGACGATGATGCACGACTCAACAGAGTTGCCCAGCTGGGGCATCACCACGATGGTGGCCATGTAATTCCTCCTAGACGATGCGCAGCTTCGTGCGCTCGGCCAATTCCTTGATGGATTCTTCGGGGATCTCATCGTCGGTGATGATTCCGGTGACCTGGTCGATCCCCATGAAGGTGACGAAGCCGGCTTCCCCGTACTTGGAGGAGTCTGCGAGCAGCCACGTCTCTTGTGCGCGTGTGCGCATGATAGAACCGACCTGTCCGCCCTCCACGAGTTGGGTGGTCAGGCCGCGATCAACGCTGAAACCGTCGGTTCCAAGGAACGCAACGCGCGCGTTGAAGTCATTGATGGCGCGCTCGGCGACCGGCCCCACGAGGGATTCGGACTCGGCGCGGAAATGCCCACCCGTCAGCGTGATGTTCAGGTTCGGGTTGGAGCGGGCGTTGGCGAAGACGAGGACGGAGTTGGTCAGGACCTGGACTCCTCGCTTGCCGGTGAGGTACTTGACGATCAGGGCGCAGGTGGTGCCGGCCTCGATCATGATCCGATCGTCGTCGTGGATCATGTCCGCGGCGGCCCGGGCGATGCGTTCCTTCTGATCCACGCGGTCGTTTTGGCGCAGGTGGATGTTACGGAAGGTGGTGGGGCGTGCCCCGCCGTGGGTGCGCACGAGGTAGCCCTGTTCGTCGAGGACCTTGAGGGAGGCGCGAACGGTCACGGGCGAGACGCCCAGGTCGGAGGCGAGCTGGGCGACGCTCACCTCACCCTCGCGGGCGAGGCGATCCAGGATGTAGTTCGTGCGCTCTTCTGCACGTCCCATGGGCTCACCTCCTCACGCCGAAGCAACAATCTTTGTCGCTTTCACTTTCGTTAAGGACAGAATAGTCATTTAAACGAAAGTATGCAACATCACGTGAACATGTCGCCCACCCGTGCATACCCCGCGAACGAACGTTCACCAAAGCGGCGGACGAAAGGCCTATTGGCCTGACATTCCGCGGATTAACGGCCGGGAGGGCGGTCCCACTCGGACCGCCCTCCCACTCGTCAACGCGACGACGCTTGGCACTCACGCCGCACACGCAAACGAAAATGAAACGAAAGCGCACGTTACCGGGCACAGAAGCCACGGCCTCGTACCGGCGAGGTGTTTTACTCCCCCGGCTGGCGCACGCCCACCGTCAGCAGCAGGTTGCCGTACAGGCGCTGCTCCCCCGTCGCAACGATGATGCCGACGTTCTCGTCGCGCGCAGCATCGTAGAAGTCCCAGCGCGACAGCTCGCCGAACTCGACGCCCGGCAGAGCCGCCCGGAACTCGTCGTGAATCGGAATCTCCACCGGATCGGCGTCGGGGGCGGGAGTCATGATCTCGGCGCGCTCGATCGGGATCGTGCGCTTGAGCACGTCAAGGACCTGGCTGACGTCCAGCAGGCCCGGAGCCAGGTTGAGCGACACGAGTTCGCAGCGCGGGTTCACACCCGTCGTGTGCGGATAGTTCGCGTCAGCCAGCAGGATCTTCGACCCGTGACCGGCCGCGGCCAGCGCGCGCAGGAACTGAGGATGAGTCATAGGACCGTAGAGCATGAACGTACCTTCCTTACAGGTGAGAACTGGCCCGGATGACCAGTTCGGGATCGATCACAATGTCTTGAGAGGGGCCGCCATCCATCAGCGAGCGAACCAGCCGAACCGCCGTGCGGCCGAGGCGGTCGAAGGGCTGATGGATCGTCGTCAGCGGCGGCGCGTAGGAATCCGCCCCGTCGATGTCGTCGAAACCGACGACCCGCACGTCGCGAGGAACCACTCCCCCGCACTCGTAGATGTAACGCATCGCGCCCAGAGCGAGCTGATCGTTCGCCGTCTGAATGCCCTGCGGCAGGCGACCCGCCGCTCGCATCACGTCGTAGCCGTCGCGCGAATCCCACGAGTCGGGTTGCAGGATCACCGGGGTAATCCCGTAGGCCTCGCACGCCTGGACGTACCCACGACGACGCATCTGCGCGTCCGACCAGCCGGAGGGGCCAGAGATGTGAACGACGTCGGTGAGCCCCTGCGCCAGCAGGTGCTCGGTCGCCAGGCGCGCCCCGCGCACGTTATCCACCGCGACCGTCGAAATACCGTCAAGCCCCTGCTCGCTCGTCAGAACGAGGACCGTCGGGAAACGCTTCCCCGACTCGATCGCGACGTCGATCGTCGGATCCTGGCCGCCCAGGATGATGACGCCGTCCACGTCAAAGGGCGCAAAATCGGAGCGCAACTGCCCGTCCGGCCCATACGCGTAGGACAGGGACACGTGATACCCGGCCTGGGCCGAGGCATTGAGGATCGACAGGAGCACCGTGCCATGACCGTGGAACATGGGCGCGGCCAGCACGACCTGCAACACGTTCGTCCGCTTGGCCGCGAGCGCCCGCGCCGCGTAGTTGGGCACGTAGCCCAGCTCCTCGACGAGCTTGGCGATCCTCGCCCGCGTCTTCTCCGAGACTTCCGGGTCGCCGCGCACGACGCGAGAGACGGTGTTGGTGGACACGCCGGCCTTGCGCGCGATATCGGCCAGCGACACCTTCTTAGGCGCGCGTCGGCGTGTGGACATGAGTCGATGCGCTGGCTGCGATGACGGAGGCGCGGTCCTGCGGATCCATGGCGCCGATGGTCTCGAGCTGGGCCAGGAGGGAACCGAAAGTCGAGGCCTCGATGGGGCCGCGCACGACGGTCACCCCCGCGATCTGGGCGGTCAGGTCGCACAGCAGGCGGTTGCGGGCGCCGCCACCGACGAGGTTGAGCTGGTCGGGCGCCTTGCCCGTGGCCTCGGTCAGCTCGCCGATCGCGCGAGCGTAGCGGCGGGCGAAGGACTCGATGATGACGCGCACGTAGCCGGCCATCGAATCGGGGCGGGCGACCCCCTGGGCGTCCAGGGCCTCGTCGATCTTGCGCTGCATGTCCCCGGGGGTCGCGAAGGCCTCGCCGTCCGGGTCGAAGACGCCCGGGGCCTCAGGCAGCTCGCGCGCCTGGGCGACGAGTTCATCGGTGTCGGTGGGAGTGCCCTCGCGTTCCCACTGGCGCTGAATCTCCTGAAGGATCCACATGCCGGTGATGTTGAACAGGGGGCGCACTCCCCCGTCGGTGCGGCCCTCGTTGGTGATCCCCATGTCGAAGGCGACGTCGCTCATGAGGGGCTCGTCCTCGATCGCTCCAAGCACCGACCAGGAGCCGCAGGACAGGAAGTACGCGCGCTTGCCCGCTTCGATGGGCAGGCCGTGGACGGCGCAGGCCGAGTCGTGGGCACCGCCGCGCACGACGGTGAGGGTCTCGAGGCCGGGGACCGTGCACGGGCCGACGACGGTGCGGTCGGCGGACAGCTCGCCGAACCAGCCGCGCGGGATGCCGAGGCGAGTGAAGACCTCGTCGTTGAAGTCGCCGCCGCCGGGGGTGAGCAGGCCGGACGTCGAGGCGATCGTGCGCGACCATCCGACGACCCCGGTGAGCCGGTAGGCAAAATAGTCGGGCAGGAAGAGCGCGGCGGCCACGCGGCTGGCGGCCTCGGGGTCCTCGCGCAGGTAGGCGAACAGCTGGTTCGCCGTGTTAATGGTCGCGGGCTGGTTGCCGGTCAGGTCGAAAAACTCGCGGTCCGCGATGCGCTCACGGAAGGCGTCAAGGGTGCGCGACGTGCGCTCGTCGCGGTAGGCGATGACGTCGCCGACGAGGCGCCCGTCCTCGTCGAGGGGGGCCCAATCCACGCCCCACGTGTCGATCGAGACCGCGCGGGCGTCCGGGAACTGCTCGAGGGCCTTCGTCAGGCCGTTGATCGTCTCGGCCTCCATCGTCGCCACGTCCCACGTCAGCGTCCCGTCCTCGCGGCGGCGGGCCTCGTGCTTGAAGCGGTGAATGTCCGTGACTTCCAGGCGGCCGTCAGTGAGAGTTCCGGCGAGAACTCGCCCGGACGCGGATCCAAGGTCAACAGCAAGTACGGTGGTCATTGAAGTCTCCTGTCGCGGGATCGGCGCGCGTCCCGTCATTGGGCGTGTGGTGCGGGTTTTCCTCATCGGCGAGGCCGGGGCCGCGTCCCGGGACCCGGCTGAGCCGGGAAGGGGGCCCGTTCGGGCTCGGGGAGAGAGGAACCCGAGCCCGAACGGGAAGTGCATCAGCGGTACATCGGGCCGAAGGTCTGGCAGGCGCGGAAGTCCGCGGCCTCCAGGGACTCGGTGCCGAACAGCGACCACGCCTTGGGGCGGAAGATCCGCTCCTCGGGGACGTTGTGCATGTTGACCGGGATGCGCAGCATCGACGCCAGCGTGATGAGCTGGCCGCCGATGTGGCCGTAGGAGATCGCGCCGTGGTTCGCGCCCCAGTTGTTCATGACGTCGTAGACGCTCTTGAAGGCGCCCTCGCCCGTCAGGTTCGGGACGAACCAGGTGGTGGGCCACTCGATGTTGGTGCGCTCCTCGATGGTGAAGGCGACCTCGTCGGGCAGCTCGACCGTGTAGCCCTCCGCGATCTGCAGGACCGGGCCGAGGCCTCGGACCAGGTTGATGCGGCACATCGTCACGGGCATCTCACCCGAGGTGCGGAAGTGCGTGGAGAAGCCGCCGCCGCGGAAGTAGCCGGTCGAGGCCGGGTGGAAGGTCGTGGCCTCCAGCGTGGCCTCGCGGTCCTCCTCGGTGAGCTCGTACCAGGGCTTGATGACGTTCTTGCCGTCGCGCACGGCCTTGCCGGCGCCGTCCAGCGTGGTGGAGCCGGAGTTACGCAGGTCGAGCAGGCCGGCGGCGGCGCGCCCCTCGGGCTTCCAGCCGGTCGCCTTCTCGATGGACTCGGGGCTCCAGTAGGTGCGCACGTCGGAGAAGATCTGCGGCGTGTTGGTCAGCAGGTATCCGAAGAGCATCGACGCGCCGTTGAGCGAGTCGTTCTCGGTGGCCACGACGGAGGGCTGACGGATGCCAGTCCAGTCAAAGTTCGTGTTGAGGATGGTCTCCAGAACGTCGCCGTTCGGGAAGTGGTCCGTCCACTGGCGCTGGCCCTGGAAACCGGCGGCAATGGCGCCGTGGCCGCCCGCCTCTTCCTCGAAGCCCAGTTCGGCCAGGCGCGGGTTGCCGTGCATGAGGTCGCGGGCGATGAGGGTCATCTTGGTGACGAACTTCCACCAGTCCTCGTGCTTCTCCGGGTAGCGCCACTCCGGCGGGTTCCAGTCCTTACCCTGCTTGAAGTTCTCGCGGATCCACTGGTAGGCCTGCTCGTACTCCTCGGGATCGTAGATGCCCTCGTCGATGCGGCGCGTGAACTCGCTCATGTCGATGTACTCGTTGCGCATACCCAGGTAGGAGCCGAAGAAGTCGGGGTTCACGACGGAGCCGGCGATACCCATGGAGACCGAGCCCATGGACAGGTAAGCCTCGCCCTTCATCTGAGCGACGGCCAGGCCGGCGGTCGCGTAGTCGAGGAGGCGGGTACGCACGTCCTCGGGGATCGAGGTGTCGTCGGCGTCCTGCACGTGCTCGCCGTAGATGCCGAAGGCGGGGATGCCGATCTGGGCGTGGCCGGCCAGGGCGGCGGCCAGGTACACGGCGCCGGGACGCTCGGTGCCGTTGAAGCCCCAGATCGCGTGCGGCATTGCCGGGTCCATGTCCGTGGTCTCTGTGCCGTAGCACCAGCACGGGGTCACCGTCACGGTCAGACCCACGTTGTTCGCGCGGAACTTCGCCGCGCAGGCCTGCGCCTCGTGGACGCGGCCGATCGTGGTGTCGGCGATGACGACCTCGACCGGGGCGCCATCCGGGTAGCGCAGGTTGGACGTAAAGAGGTCGGCGACAGACTTCGCCATGTTCATGGTCTGCTCTTCGAGCGACTCACGCACGCCCTTGCGGCGGCCATCAATCGTGGGGCGGATTCCGATGCGGGGGTGTTCAGTCATTATTCCTTCATCCCTCATGAAGACGTCGATGTCGGAGCGCGGGGGCGCTCGCCCCCTCGGATCCTTGGATTCAGTGAGTGCCGGGTCCGCAGGTCCCGCCCCGACCGTTCGGGGCGGGACCTGCGGCGGGCCACCGGTTCGGCGTGCGCCTCCCCGGCCCCGGCCTCGTGCCCTATAGGCCTAGTGTCTCACTCGTACAGGTTGGCCTTGATGGCGTCGGTGTCGATGTTGGACTTGTCGTACCAGGCGAAACCGGAGTCGATGACCGTGGGCAGCTCACCGCCGTTGAGGGCGGCAACCGCGGCCTTCACCGTGTAGTAGCCGATCTTGACGGGCGACTGGGTGACGGCGCCAGCCTCCTTGCCGGCCTTGATGGCGTCGATCTGGGTCTTGCCCGAGTCGAAGCCGACGATGGTGACGTCCTTGCCGGTCTCCTCGGCACCCTGGACGATGCCCGAGGCCGCGGCCTCGTTGGAGCCGTACATGCCGACGATGTCGTCGTTGGCCTGGATGATGGACTTGGAGGTGTCGGCGGCCTTCGTGACCTCACCGGCGATCTGCTCGTCCAGGAGCTTCAGGTTAGACGGAGCGTTGGCCTTGAAGTACTCCTTGAAGCCCTCGCAGCGCTGCTTGCCGGTGGTGGAGGTCGAGTCGTGGCAGACCATGCCGACCGAGCCCGACTTGCCATCGAGCAGCTCGATCATGTGCTTGGCGGCTTCCTCGGCGGCCTTCTTGTTGTCCGTCTGGACGGTGGTCACCGGGATGTCGGACTCGACACCGGAGTCGAAGGCGACGACGGGGATGTTCTTGGCCTGAATCTCCTTGAGGATGTCCTCAGCAGCCTTGGAGTCCAGCGCCGCGAAGCCGATGGCGGCGGGGCCCGAGTCGAGGGCGGACTTCAGCTGGTCGGTCTGCTCGGTGACCTTGGTCTCGTCCTGCGGGCCGACGAAGCTGACCTTGTAGCCCAGCTCCTCGCCAGCCTGCTCGGCGCCTTCCTTCACGGCCTGCCAGAAGCGGTGCTGGAAGCCCTTGGAGACCAGGTAGATGGTCTTGGTGCCGTCACCCTTCACAGCGGCCTTTTCCCAGTCCTGCTGCTCGCCGGAGGTGTCCACCTTCGAGGCGCCAGAGGAGTCGCTCTTGGTGGTGCTGGTGTCGGAGGAGGAGCCTCCGCCTGCATCCGTCGAGGTCGTGCAAGCAGCCATGCCCAGGGCCATGGAGCCGACAGCGGCGGCGGCGATGATACGTCCGATGGGGCGCATTGGTGTTCCTTTCGTGGGGGCGGCGGGATCGTTCCCGCCTGAGGGAAGTGAACCGACGTCGGTTCACGGGTTGATATGAGATGGAATACGATCAGGCTGCGTTTTCGCGGATGCGACGGATGTTGTCGATGACGACCGCGAGGAGCAGGACAATACCGGTGACGACGAACTGCCATTCGGCCGCGATGCTCATCATGGTCAGGCCCTTCTTCAGGGTCTCCATGAGGATCGCGCCGACCAGCGCGCCGGGGATCGAGGCGCGGCCACCCGACAGGGAGGTTCCGCCGATGACGGCCGCCGCGATGACGTTGAGCTCCATGCCCACGCCCTCAGCCGGCTGGACGAGGCCGCCGCGCGAGGAGTAGAGGACCGCGCCGATGGCCATGAAGGCGCCGGCAACAACGTAGATGATGATCTTCCACAGGCGAACGTTGACGCCGGAGAGGCGGGTGGCCTCCTCGTTGGAGCCGATGGCCAGCGAGTAGCGGCCCAGCAGCGTCTTGTTCATGAGGAAGGTCGCCAGGATGGTCAGCACCACGAAGATGAGGACCGCGTTGGCAACGTGCGGGATGATCTCGCCACGGGCGATGAACTTGTAGCCGGGGTTCGCGATCGAGATGGAGGCCTTATCCGAAATGATCAGCGCCAGGCCTCGTGCGACCATCATCATCGCGAGCGTCGCGATGAATGGAGGAAGCCCCAGGATCGAGACGTTCAGGCCGTTGATCAGGCCGATCGCCATGCCGACCAGGAGGGTGAGGACGAGGCCCAGACCCAGCGGCAGGTTCATCTTGTCGCCCGCCAGGAAGATGCCCGCCATGACGGCCACGAGGCTCATGCCCGTGCCGACGGACAGGTCGATGCCAGAGGTGGCGATCACGAAGGTCGCACCCAGCGCCATGACGCCCGTATAGGCCGACTGCAAGACGATGTCGAGGTAAATGGTGGGCTTAGCAAAGCCGCTAGCTGCAACACTGAAGAACGCAAGAATTACGACCAGGGCAACCGTGACGAGCAGCAGCTGCATGTTCTTCTTCAGGAAGGCCGCTGCAGGCGACGGCGCCTGTAGGCCCTTGTTGTCGACGACGGTGCTCACGCGTCTACTCCGTTCGCTTCTTCCTGGCCGACGGTGGCCAGTTCCATGATGTTTTCTTGGGTGGCGTCCTCGTTGTTGAGGGTGCCAATAATGCGGCCGTGGGCCATGACGGCGATGCGGTTCGCCAGACGCAGGACCTCGGGAAGCTCCGAGGAGATCACGATGATCGCCTTGCCCTGCTGCGCCAGGTCTTCGAGGAGCGTGTAGATCTCGTCCTTCGCGCCCACGTCGATGCCGCGGGTCGGCTCGTCGAAGATCAGGACCTCGGAATCACGCTCCAGCCACTTGGCCACGACAACCTTCTGCTGGTTACCGCCGGAGAGGCTGCGGACCTCGACGTCGACGCTGGGGGTGCGCGTGCGCAGCTTGGACACGTATTCCCGAGCGACCTTGCGCAGCTTGACGGTGTCGACGACCGACGCCTTGGTGAAGTGGTCCATGGCGGCCATGCCCGTGTTGAAGGAAATGTCCTTGTCCAGGAGCAGGCCGAACTGCTTGCGGTCCTCGGACAGGTAGCCGATGCCGTTCTTCACGGCGTCGGTGGCGTTCTTGATCGAGACCTTCTTGCCGTGGACGTAGATGGAGCCCGCCGTGTGGGGGTCCGCGCCGAAGAGGGCGCGGGCGACCTCGGTACGACCGGCACCGACCAGGCCGGCGAAACCGAAGATCTCGCCCTTCTTGACCTCGAAGGACACGTCGTGGACGGCCTTGACGGTCGAGAGATTCTCGACGCGCAGAACGACCTCGTCGGACAGCGGCTTCGTGGTGGGACGCGCGTCGGCGGGAACCTCGCGACCGACCATCATCTTGACGACCTCGCTCATGGGCGTCGTCGCCGTCTCCACCGTGCCAATGTACTTGCCGTCGCGCAGCACCGAGATGCGGTCTGTCAGCTCGGTCAGCTCCGGCATGCGGTGCGTAATGAAGATCAGGCCCGTCTGCGGGCACACGAAGTCGCGCACCAGCTCGAACAGCGATTCCGTCTCGGTCGTGGTCAGGGGGGCCGTCGGCTCGTCCATGACCAGGATCTTCGAATCGAAGGACAGTGCGCGGGCGATCTCGACCATCTGCAGGCGAGCGACCGGCAGGTCGCGGCAGTGGGCGGTCGGATCGATGTTCATGTTGAGGCGCTCGAACAGCTCGTGCGCGTCGCGGATCATCTTGCGGTCGTCAATGTAGGACCACTTCGAGGACCCGGGCCGACCCAGGTACAGGTTCTGGGCGACCGTCAGGTCGGGAACGATGTTGAGTTCCTGGTGGATGATCGACAGGCCGAGGGAACGAGCGTGTTCAGGCGACTGAATGTCGACCTTCTCGCCCTGCAGCCAGATTTCACCACCGGGATCGGCCTTATGGATACCGGTGAGCACCTTCATGAGCGTGGACTTGCCCGCTCCGTTCTCACCGCAGAGACCCAAGACTTCACCGGGGCGAAGGTCGAGGTCCACGTCGGACAGCGCCTTCACACCGGGGAACGTCTTCGAGATCCCCTTTAGCTCTAGTAAGTTCGTCACTTCTCACCCCTTGGGTACCAGTAACTTCTCTGTTTCTGGAGTTTGCTTCCCCGGCTATCGTTAACGCTAACGGAAACGCATCCAGGGAAACGCCCTCTTCGGCGTCCCTTTAAGAGTAAGGCATCACAGGTGCGCGCGCCAGCCAAATCGGCGAACGCGTAACCAAATCGTAATAGACTTCCGCGCCTAGAAGTCTGACATTTCCGCGCTATTTCGCAGATTCTCTAGGACGGTTTGCGCGACACCGTCGAGCCAACCCTGATCGACGAGGCAGGCGCTGAGCGCAAGTTTTCCGCGAGCCGGATCGTGACGCATCCCCTCCTGCTCCCAGTGAGACAAACCGTCCCCTCGCACAGTTGTTGGAAAAGTTCCGTGAACGTTCACGACGCGCCACCACGGGACGCTACCGCCCCAATCGTGCATGATCCGCCCCACGACGCGCGGACCGGTGCCAACCGCACGAGCGATCATGCCGTACGTGGCTGCACGTCCGACCGGAATTGCCTCCACGACGCGCAGGACCGCTTCGACCAGTTCTTCTCGCACAGGCCCACTCCCCTCTTCTTGCCCTCGGGTGATTGTTCTACTCGCGGGCTGCGCATTCGCTGACGCTCGCTTGCAGCTGCCAGCCGACGCTACCCCGCACGCGGATAGGTTATCGACATCCGGATAGGTTATGAACATCCGGATAGGTTATTAAGCTATCCACATCCTCATAACCTATCCACATGCGAGCCACGCCCTCGTCACCCGCGCTCGCAGCCTCGCCCCCTCGTCCGTGCACGCTAGCTCCGACGCCCACACCCTCGCCACCCTCACCACCCGCGCACGCTCACGCTCACGCGCACGCCAGCGTGCAAGTCCACAGCACTGCACACCGATCCCAACTCTCCCCTACGAATGCAAGCGAGCCCGTGATAGATTTGATGCGGAGCGGGAATCCCCCCTGGGCTAGTCGTGGAATAATCGACCGTCGGAAGGCCCGGGCAATGGGCCCCGCTCCCCACTTTTCCCTTCATTTCCAGCGTCGATGTTCTCGCGCGACAGAAGGGATATAGGACATTTCGTGTTGGCGTGTTGCCACCTGCCCCACTGGACGTCAGGTTGCCGCGTGACCTGGCAGCCCATTCGGCGTCCGCGTCACGTGAGAGCGGGGCATTGATCATGCTTTGGCAGCGGGCGCATCAGAACCGGGACGTGCGAGACAAGACCCGCCAAGAAACGCCAGCAGGGCCGATGATGAGAAGGAGCGGACATCGCGGCACCTTGAAAATAATTCGAGTGAGACATAGAGGGCTTTCCCGAAGGATCACACGGTAACCGCACCTATGACGAGCAACAGGCCGATCACCTGGAGCTGACGCCCCACGCGGAATGAGCCCTCCCTATAGCCCTACCGTTGCAGCTAGGGACTGATCGGACATCACGGTTCTGACCCAGGCATTGCGCCCGCGCTCCGCGAGCTTGCGCATGATAAGAAAAGGGTGGCCCGCCTGCCCGGGGATCACTCCCTGGTGGGCTGGCTGCCACCCTCTTGAGCATCTTATCACTATTGCGGACATAGGACGAGGCGTGTTGGTCACGGCTCGGTCTCTGGCATCGTCAAGGGTGGGATCGTCGGGCTTGTTCGCTCGCGCCGCCGCGCTCCAAACGGGATCACCCCCATCGAGAGGATTGCACCTCATCGTGAGCATTCAACCCGTGAGGAGCATTCGAGCCGCTAGGGATGATTTAACCCGATCAGTTGGGGTCGACTCTTGCCGTTCAGGTGTTTCGCCTCATCGGGCACAAGCCCCGTCGCGGAGCTGGCCGCCCGTGACGCTCCCGCCATTACCGGCGACGCCTTTCTGGCGTTTGTCGGCGCCCGCCCTACCCGCGCCTGTGCAGCAAGGCCCCGTCAGCGACGCCTTTCCGGCGTTTATCGGCGCCCCGCCGGGCAGCCCTGCACCAGTGAGAGAGCGTGACGCCAGTGAGGGTGCATGACGCCAGGGGTAATGGTGGGGGTTTTGCACCATTAGGAGCCTTGCTTCGGCGTGTCGTCAGCGTGTCGTGGCGCTATTGGTGCAATTCCCCCCGTTTGGCGGTGCCCTCGACGTGGGCCGAGCTCGACCGTGCACCTCTCACAGCGCAATTCCCCCCGTTTGGTGGCGGTGAGGTCACGGTTCGGGATGGTGAGGTCACGGTTCGGGGCAGCGTGGCGCCCAAAGTGCAGACCACCTCGGCGAAAAACGCCGACAACGGGGTGTCATGGACGAGGTGGTCAACGTTTTGGGCACAACGGTGCCCGGCCTGGTGTGTCGCTCGCACGCGAACCGCTGAATATGCGGGGTAACCCCTTTCTTTAACCCCGAGCCGGCCCCACTCCTCCCCTGCACCGGTTCAGGGATAAACGAAAAGCCCCGAGTCCGTGAGGGCTCGGGGCGTCTGCTCCTGCGACTGGATTCGAACCAGTAACCGTCCGATTAACAGTCGGATGCTCTGCCGTTGAGCTACGCAGGATTGCGACAAGAGAAAATGGTAGCAGAGACCATTCGGAACTTGCAAGCCAGATACGGGCCTCCAGCTATGCTGCGCGTCACTGCCATCGAGTTCGGCGTCGGGGGCGCTCACCCCCACGTCGGATTCTCAAGGTTAATTCCCCGACGCCTCGCGACGCACTCGATCGCGTCGGCAAGCCACTGTGCGAAGCCAACCTGCTGCGAATCGTAGTGCTCGCGGAATCGCTCGTCGTTGATGTAGCCGCGAGACATGATGTAGTGCTTGGCGGGCGTGACCGGAAAGAACTCACTGAGGGCCTCTCTGTGCTCCTCGACGAGGCTGTCTGCCTCCTCGCTATCCGGAGCTACGCCGTCGCGGATCGCATCGATCATCCTGCTTTCGATGTCATGGAATCGCTCGGCGTTGCCACGCCAGTCGGCGGTCTGCCACGAAGCAGTGCGCTCTCGCGATTCACGCCAGTCGTCAGTGTCACCATAACGGTCTTCGGCCTCGTTCTGGTGCGCCGCAAAGTCGGCCTCCCCCAAGATCTCCCCGATCTCTTCCACGGTGAGCGCCTTGTCGTTCATTGCATCCTCCAACAGTATGTCTAGTGCTTCTATCATTGCGTCCGTCTCGCGACGATGAGCAAGAAGGCTCTCTCGTTGCCGCCTCAGGTGCCCGACCGCCGAATCGCCAGAATCAAGCAGAGACTTAATACCCATGAGCTTCATCCCCGTCGCCCGGTAGATGATGATCCTCTGGATACGCGCACAGTCCTCAGCCGAATAGAGCCGGTAGTTCGACCAGCTCCGCGCGGTGGGAGCGAGGAGCCCCTGCGCCTCCCAGTGGCGCAGCGTTCGCACCGTCAGCGAGAATCGCTCGGCGACCTCTCCAACCGTGTAGAGGGTGGTGTCGTTGCTCATGACATCGATTCTGACCCCTGACGCCGCGTCATGGTCAAACGAAAGACCGTTTCCATGTCGCGGTCACGCGGAACAGTACGACGGCATCAGGGCATATCAGGCCCGTCGCGCGAAATCACTCGCCCAACACGCCCATCTGGGCCCTCGCGTGAAAGAACTCGCCCAGCACGCCATAAACCGCGGTGTTTAAGCCATTTTCACTCGCTGAGCGAACTCTTTCGCGTTCGCGTTCACGTCAGATCGCACAGGGCGAACTATTTCGCGCCCAGCGCACAGGGATGTCATAACTTTGAAACCAACGGCATCACTAAACGCCCGCCCCGGTACAAAACTCTCCCAGCAACCACCGTCACACACCCATCCCGGAACAAACTCTCCCAGCGCGCGAAAGACGGCTGATTTTGTCCAAAATGCATAAGCAGGGAGAATTTTGTACTGCTCGCAGAGCACACGAGCTAGCAGGAAGAGTTTTCAACCGAACATCGCGAGCTCACCCCACCAGCACCGGCAACAAGCCAGAGCCCGCGGCCCCTTCTGCGGGGCACGGGGTGACACTGACATGGTTGACGATC
>CATWCG010000009.1:0-18124 GCA_958349165.1 uncultured Actinomyces sp.
GTGATCAGGGCGGGTATGCAGACCAGACCCAGCAGTACGCCGCAGGCTACGCGGACCCCTACACCCAATACGGCTCGGACACTCCATCGCCCGACGACAAGAAGGGCTCCAAGCTCCCGATCATCGTCGCAGCAGTCGCCGGCGTCCTCGTGCTGGTCCTCATCGTCGTCGGCGCAGTCATCTTCATCAACCGTGACAGCGAACCCGAGCCCGACCCCACGACCACCAGCGCCGCGCCGACGAGCAGCCCCACGCCAACCTCGACAAGCAGCCCGACGCCAACGCCGACGAGCAGCCCGACCCCCTCGCCGAGCCCGTCCTCGAGCGGCGCCCCGACCGGCAACCCCGGCACCTATCACGCTAACGGCAAGTACAGCGTCGATTTCAAGGACGGCGTGCATCTCGAGATCACGAAGATCGAAAAGGGTCCCGCCGACGAGGACGGGTCGAACACGCTGCTGGTCACCTACTCGATGACCAACAACGCCAACGTCGATAAGTCCAGCACCCTCCACGATCCTCAACTCAGCCAGAAGGGGATCGACATGAACACCGCCTTCTTTGACCGCGGGAAGGAACCCGCAGGCTACGACATGTGGGCAAGCATCTCCGTGACAGCCAAGCCCGGTGAGACGAAGACCTTCATGAAGGCCTACAAGCTCCCCTACGACAACGAACAGGTCACCTTCAAGACCATCGACTTCGATGACTTCCGCGCCAAGATCCCCGACTGGACCTGGCAGCCGTGATCGAACGACAACGCGCGTTGATCGTCGTCAGCGGCACACACTAGCCCGTTGCGACGACACACCGTCAGGCCGCCCTCCCCCGCCGGGAGGGCGGCCTCGTCTCGCCCCGCGGCAGCCACGTCCGCAATGCGACTGATCACAGTTATTTTTTCGTTGCAATCTCGCAGTTTGTAAAGTAACCCTCCGGGTCTGTCAATCCCGGGAACGAGCGCCACTTTTGGTAGAATCTACAAGGTTAAACATCTATTTTCGCGCAATGCGAGGGGAGCCACGTGGCTGACAACGAGAAGACCGCCGAAGGCGAGCAGTCCTACGGCGCATCGGACATCACCGTCCTCGAGGGCCTGGAAGCCGTCCGCAAGCGCCCGGGCATGTACATCGGATCCACCGGCGAACGAGGCCTGCACCACCTGGTGTACGAGGTCGTCGACAACTCCGTCGACGAGGCCCTGGCAGGCTACGCCGACCACATCGAAGTCACGATCCAGGCAGACGGCGGCATCAAGGTCGTCGACAACGGTCGCGGCATCCCCGTCGACGAACACCCCACCGAGCACAAGCCCACCGTCGAGGTCGTCATGACGATCCTCCACGCCGGCGGCAAGTTCGGCGGCGGCGGATACGCCGTCTCCGGCGGCCTGCACGGCGTTGGCATCTCCGTCGTCAACGCCCTCTCCACGCGCGTCAACACCGAGATCCGCCGCCAAGGCTACGTGTGGCGCATGTCGTTCGCGAACGGCGGCACCCCCATCACCCCCCTCGAACGCGGCGAAGCCACCGACGAAACCGGCACCACGCAGGTCTTCTACCCGGACCCTGAGATCTTCGAAACCGTCGAATTTGACTTCGAAACCCTGCGCCAGCGCTTCCAGCAGATGGCCTTCCTCAACAAGGGCCTGCGTATCAGCCTGACCGACGAGCGCGAGTTCGCCACCGACGAAGGCGACGAGATCGCCGGAGGCGAGGAGGCCTCGGACAAGAAGACCAAGGGCCACCGCACCGTCACCTACTGCTACGAGCACGGCCTGCGCGACTACGTCGAATACCTCGATTCCGCGAAGAAGTCCGACACGATCAACAACGAGATCATCGACTTCGAAGCCGAAAACGACGAAGGCACCATGAGCGTCGAAATCGCCATGCAGTGGACCACCGCCTACTCCTCCTCCGTCCACACCTTCGCCAACACCATCAACACCACCGAAGGCGGCATGCACGAGGAGGGCTTCCGCACCGCGCTCACCTCCCTCGTCAACCGCTACGGCCGCGACAAGGGCATCATCCGCGACAAGGACGACAACCTCACCGGTGACGACGTCCGCGAAGGCCTGACCGCCGTCATCTCCATCAAGCTCACCGAGCCCCAGTTCGAAGGCCAGACCAAGACCAAGCTCGGTAACACCGAAGCCCGCACGTTTGTCGCCCAGCAGGTCTACTCCAAGCTCACCGACTGGTTCGACGCCCACCCCGCCGACGCCAAGGCCATCATCGCCAAGGGCCAGGCCGCCCAGGCCGCCCGCGTCGCCGCCCGCAAGGCCCGCGAGGCCACGCGCCGCAAGGGCGTCCTCGAATCCGCCTCCATGCCCGGCAAGCTGCGCGACTGCTCCTCGCGCACCCCCTCCGAATGTGAAATCTTCATCGTCGAGGGCGACTCCGCAGGCGGCTCCGCCGTCGGCGGCCGAGACCCCGAACGCCAGGCCATCCTGCCCATCCGCGGCAAGATCCTCAACGTCGAAAAGGCGCGCCTGGACCGAGCCCTGTCCTCGGACACCATCCGCTCCCTCATCACCGCCTTCGGCACCGGCATCGGCGAAGACTTCGACATCTCCAAGCTGCGCTACGGCAAGATCGTCATCATGGCGGACGCCGACGTCGACGGCCAGCACATCGCCACGCTGCTGCTGACCCTCCTCTTCCGCTACATGCGTCCCCTCATCGAGGGCGGCCACACCTTCATCGCGATGCCCCCGCTGTACCGCATCAAGTGGACCAACGCCGAGCACGAATTCGCGTACTCCGATAAGGAACGCGACGAACTGCTCGCCGCCGGCGCCGCCGCGAACCGCCGCCTGCCCAAGGAGGGCGGCATCCAGCGCTACAAGGGCCTCGGTGAAATGAACGACCACGAACTGTGGGAGACCACCATGGATCCGGAACATCGAATCCTCAAGCAGGTCACCCTCGACGAGGCCGCAGACGCCGACGAAACCTTCACGATCCTCATGGGCGACGACGTCGACCGACGCCGCACCTTCATCCAGCGCAACGCCACCGACGTGCGCTTCCTCGACATCTGACAACACCGCGACCAGCCCAGCCCGGCCTCGTACCGGGCGGGTCTGATCGAGCAGAAACAACGTAAGGAAAAACGTGAGCGACGAGCAGACTACTGACGCGCGGCACATCTCGGACACCGAGCGCATCCGCCAGGTCGACCTGCAAAAGGAGATGCAGCGCTCCTACCTCGACTACGCCATGAGCGTCATCGTCGGGCGCGCCCTGCCCGACGTGCGCGACGGCCTCAAGCCCGTCCACCGTCGCGTCCTGTACGCCATGTACGACGGCGGATACCGCCCCACCTCCTCGTTCTCCAAGTCCTCCCGCGTCGTCGGCGAGGTCATGGGTAACTACCACCCCCACGGCGACGCCGCGATCTACGACGCCCTCGCGCGCCTCGTGCAGCCCTGGTCGCTGCGCTACCCCCTCGTCGCCGGCCAGGGTAACTTCGGTACCCCCGGCAACCTGGGCCCCGCCGCACCCCGTTACACCGAGTGCAAGATGGCTCCCCTGGCCATGGAGATGGTCCGCGACATCGACGAAGAATGCGTCGACTTCCAGGACAACTACGACGGCCGCAACCAGGAACCCACCATCCTGCCCGCCCGCTTCCCGAACCTGCTCGCCAACGGCTCCGAAGGCATCGCCGTCGGCATGGCCACGCGCATCCCGCCGCACAACCTGCGCGAACTCGCGCGCGGCGTCGAATGGGCCCTCGAACACCCCGAGGCCTCGCGCGAGGAGCTCCTCGAAGCACTCCTCACGCTCATCCCCGGACCCGACTTCCCCACCGGCGCCACCATCCTGGGCCGCAAGGGCATCGAAGACGCCTACCGCACCGGCCGCGGCTCCATCACGCAGCGCGCCGTCGTCAATGTTGAGGAAATCCAGGGCCGCCAGTGCCTCGTCGTCACCGAACTGCCCTACCAGGTCAACCCCGACAACCTCGCCGACAAGATCGCCCAGCTCGTGCGCGACGGCGCGATCGGCGGCATCGCCGACATCCGCGACGAAACCTCCGGCCGAACCGGCCAGCGCCTCGTCATCGTCCTCAAGCGCGACGCCGTCGCCAAGGTCGTCCTCAACAACCTCTACAAGCGCACCAGCCTGCAGGAGAACTTCTCCGCCAACATGCTCGCGCTCGTCGACGGTGTGCCCCGCACCCTGTCCATCGACGGCTTCATCCGCCACTGGATCACCCACCAGATGGACGTCATCGTGCGCCGCACGCGCTTCCGCCTGCGCAAGGCCCTCGAACGCCTGCACATCCTCGAAGGCTACCTGAAGGCCCTCGACGCCCTCGACGAGGTCATCGCCCTCATCCGCCGCTCCCCGACCGTCGACGAGGCCCGCGCAGGCCTGATCGACCTGCTCGACGTGGACGCCATCCAAGCCGACGCTATCCTGGCCCTCCAGCTGCGCCGCCTGGCCGCCCTCGAGCGCCAGAAGATCATGGACGAGTACGCCGAGCTCAAGGCCCGCGTCGACGACCTCAACGACATCCTCGCCAAGCCCGAGCGCCAGCGCGCCATCATCTCCGCCGAACTGTCCGACATCGTCGACAAGTTCGGCGACGAACGCCGCACCCGCATCCTCCCCTTCGACGGGGAAATGTCGATGGAAGACCTCATCCCCGAAGAGGACGTCGTCGTCACCATCACCCGTGACGGCTTCGCCAAGCGCACCCGCACCGACAACTACCGTTCGCAAAAGCGCGGCGGCAAGGGCGTGCGCGGCACCCAGCTGCGCGGCGACGACGTCGTCGAACACTTCTTCGTCACCACCACGCACAACTGGCTGCTCTTCTTCACCAACCTCGGCCGCGTCTACCGCGCCAAGGCCTACGAAATCCCCGAAGGCGGCCGCGACGCCAAGGGCCAGCACGTCGCCAACCTGCTGGCCTTCCAGCCCGACGAGCACATCGCGCAGGTCCTCGCGATCCGCACCTACGAGGACGCGGACTTCCTGGTCCTGGCCACCAAGCGCGGCCTCGTCAAGAAGACCCCGCTGAGCCTGTACAACTCGCCCCGCTCCGGCGGCATCATCGCCATCAACCTGCGCGAGGACGAGGACGGCAAGCCCGACGAGCTGGTCTCCGCGCAGACCATCATGGCCGACGAGGACCTCATTCTCGTCTCGCGCGACGGCCAGGCCGTGCGCTTCACCGCCACCGACGACCAGCTGCGCTCCATGGGCCGCTCCACGTCCGGCGTGCGCGGCATGAAGTTCCGCGGCGACGACGAGCTGCTCAGCATGGAAGTCCCGCGCGAGGGCACCGACCTGCTCATCGTCACCGACTCCGGCTACGCCAAGCGCACCCCCGTCGAGGAATACCCGACCAAGTCGCGCGGCACCCTCGGCGTGCGCGTCGGCAAGCTCGTCGACGAACGCGGCGGCCTGGTCGGCGCCCTCGTTGTGCGACCCGATGAGGACGTCATGGTCATCACCGAGTCCGGCAAGCTCGTCCAGGTCAACGCCTCCGACGTGCGACCCACCGCCCGCAACACCATGGGCGTCATCTTCGCCCGACCGGACGAGGGCGACCGCATCATCGCGATCACCCGCAACCCCGACTCGGGAGATGACGAGGCCGACGACACCGAGGCCACCGCGGCTGCGGATGCCGCGGATGCCGCGGAGGGGACCGACGCCCCCGTCGGCGAGGCCACGGCCTCTGAGGGCGGCGACACCGAAGTTACCGACAACTGACGCGTGACCACGGGACGAGGCGGGGGCCTCGTCCCGTGATCAAGCTTCCAAAGCGGCGCGGAACCAGCGCCGGTGCCCGGCGATGCGGTAGCCTGGCAGGTAGGAAGTGCGACCTGGAAGGAAACCCATGAGCGACCACGTCTCGAGCGCCCGCAGCGACGCTCCCCGCCGAGTTGACCTGGCGATCGCGCGTATCGACGCGTGGACCGTCATGAAGGTGTCTTTCCTCCTGTCTGTCGCCCTGGGTATCGCGATGGTCGTCGCCACGATCGTCCTGTGGCTCATGGTCGACGCCATGCACGTCTTCAGTCAGATCGAAGAATTCCTGCAGACCGTCGGCGCCGGCCGTTTCGTGGACCTGCTGGACTACGCGCGCCTGCCTCGCGTCATCTCCTATGCGACCATCGTCGCCGTCATCAACGTCATCCTGCTCACCGCGCTGTCGACGCTAGGCGCCATGCTCTACAACGTCGTCGCGTCCCTGGTGGGCGGCATCAAGGTGTCTCTCATGGACGAGTGAGGGCACTCGCGCAAGGGGTCGGCTCACGCCGGCCCCTTTTGCTATGCCTGTGTGCCTGTCTGTGTGCGTCTGTGCTTGCCTGCGTGTCGGCTATCCGCGTCGGCGAACCCTCAGCATGAGGCCGACGAGGCCACCGAGCGCAGCCCCGGAACGCGACGGTGGCCGCAGATCGCGCCGGAGCGACGAGCCATCGATCAGCCATGCGTACGGGTTGTGGCTGAGAGGCCCCGGCCAGGACGACGCGACAGCCGTCGACGGAGCGGGCAGGGGAAACAGCGGGCTCACCCACGAGTCGGCCGTCACGTAGGTACGCATTCGCCCGTCAATGCCGCGAAAGAAACCGTCGTCAACGACCGACGCGGGAAAACCCAACGGGTCGAACGCATAGACGCGCGCGACGGCGGGGCAGGAGGCAGCCGCGTAGAGCGCCAGATTGCCGCCCTTCGAGTGCCCGATCACGGTGAGGGGTCCGCCTCCTCGGCCGGCAGCGTAGTCCAGGTAGCGTGCCGCCCACCGCTGCGCGATCGTCGGGAATTCCAGCCCGAAGCGGGCGTCCTCCGCCCATCCGACCGCGGTCGTGTCCGTCCCGCGGAAGACCACGAAACGAGCCCCGGCCTCGTCGACGAAGGTGAGCGCGCCGAACTGCGCGAGGGGAGAGGTACCGATCCTCGTGACCGCGTCGCGCACCCGCACGCCACGAAAACGCGGGCTCGCGCCGACTGCCTCCAGGAGCGCGCGGTCCGGATGCGTCACGCTCGAGTGACGGAAGAGGGAGGGTATCGACGAGGCCTGGGCGACGTCGCGGAGCAGGCAACCGTGGGTGGAGCGGGGGCCGGGCAGCGCGTGACAGTCGACGTAGGTCAGGCATGCGAGCGCGAGCGCGTCGGCGGGGGAGAGGTCGGAGCGCAGCGGAGTCGTCGCGCTCCTGACGTAGTCGATGATTGTGGTCACGAGGGTTCTCTTCCTGCGCCGCGCCCCGTCGCGACGGATTCGTGTTGGACGTCACCAATTCTCGATTTTGCCGGACGGCCCGATCCTGTGTACTATATCCGAGTGCCCGCAAGGGTGCCGGTTGGGCCTATAGCTCAGTAGGTTAGAGCGCAGTCCTGATAAGACTGAGGTCGGTGGTTCGAGCCCACCTAGGCCCACCATCCGCAGGCGAGTTTGAGCGGAGGACATCATGAAGAAATGGGTCACGTGCTGTGCGGCTGTCGGATCCGTCGTCGCCGTTGGCATCGTCGTTCGACAAGTTCTGGTTGATCTCTCCGATAACGCCGACCTGTGGACGTCCGTGACGGACACCGTGGAGGACTGAGCGTCTCCGACGGGGCTATGGCGCAATTGGTAGCGCACCTGCTTTGCAAGCAGGGGGTTACGGGTTCGAGTCCCGTTAGCTCCACGTTTCACCCGCAACCTGGTGGTTGCGGGTTTTTTGCATGTGACCTTCAAAATATTTTTCGGTGAGCTTCCCAAGGTCGGGGAGATTGGTCGCTTTCCGCGTTAGTTGTCCGACCATTTGGTCATGCGGGCACCATCTGTGTATGCGGAGCCGGCGCACTCGGGACTTATGGCCCTCACGTGGAATGACGCCATTTTTTATCCACAGCCCTATGCACAGTTGTGTATAAACCGTGTGGACGGTTGTTTCACGAATGCGGTCAAAAATCTGAAAACTGACCTGGGAAACATAAGTTTACGAGCGTCTTTCGCGAGGTAGCTCCCTCTTCACACTTGCTGCGAAACCGCTAAAATTGGGCTGTTTAGTCCCCTCACGCACAACAGGAGAAGGCTGTGCACATCAACGACACGTGGTCAAAGGCCTCCCGGCCGGCCCAGCTACTTGCCATGCTGGTGACAACTGCCCTCGTCATCCTCGGCATCACGACGCTGCCCACCTACGCGGCGGCCCCCACGCTCAAGCTGGCGATCAACGCCGACGAAGACTCGTACCTGTCGGGCGTCGAACAGCGCTACGTCGTCGAGTTTTCCTGCGCCTCCACCACGGAAGACTGCCTCGACTCGGTCGTGACCATCACCCTGCCGCACACGATCACCCCCGGCGGCAACTCCAACCCCGACTCGGCCCCCGAGGGCATCAACGCCACCGCGACCGCTGGCAAGAAGGTCGTTACCCCCACAATCACGGCGCCGACGGCGAACGCCGATGGCCTCGTCACCTACAACCTCGGAACGGTCGCCGCCGGCTCCTCGTTCCAGACGGTCCTGACCTTCACCGCCCCGCGTGGCGTGACCCCCGGCGGCTCCACGGTCACCCCGGTCGCCACCTTCTCCTCCGGCGACACGACCGTCACGGCGAACGACAGTGTCACGATCACGTCCGAACCGACCCCGCTCCTGTCGAAAACCGGCCCCGTCGCCACCCCCAAGAACGTCGACGTGACCTACCAGATCACCCCCAAGTACGACACCACCGTCGACGGCCTCAACGGCAAGTCCAACATGACGAACGTCGTCGTCACCGACCCGCTGCCCCAGTGCGCGACCTACGTGTCCTCCTCGGCCTCGGGCAACACCATCACGAACACCGCGGCCACCGTCCCCAGCTCCTACGACGCCGCGACCCACACCGTCACCTGGAACGTCGGCGACGTCAACCCCGCGTTCATGAACATCGTCCTGTCCGTCACCGTCCACTACGACGACACCTGCACGGAGGACACCGTCACCAACACCGCGAAGCTCACCGGCTCGGAAATGCACAACGAGACCAACGTTGTCACCGCCGACGCCTCCTTCACCCACCGCTTCGACAGCGAGGTCCGCTACGGCGGCGGCTTCAACAAGCGCGCCATGAGCCAATTCGAGCGCGGCAAGCAGGGCAACTGGCTGTACAGCTACTCCAACACCTCCAACGTCCCGGTCGTCATGGAGTACACCGACTACATGACCTGCGGCCTCGTGTCCCCGACCGACGGCTCGAAGGACTGCTCCAAGCCCCTCATGCGCGTCAAGACGATGGACACCCAGACGACGACGCCCATCGACATCACCTACTGGACCAACAAGGGCAACACCGGTACTCAGACCATCTACCGCGGCAAGGCATTCGACTTCTCCTCCTTCGCCGCCGACGAGTACCTGACCGTCTTCCACTACAAGCAGACGATCCCCGCCGGTGAGTCCTCCATCCTCAACGTCGCCGGCCCGGTCGGCGCCGGCACCCCCACGACCGAAGACGGCACCACCTACGTCCAGGCCGACACCAACTCCGCCGCATGGAAGGCCGGCAAGTCCGACCAGTACGTGCGCGTCCAGAACTGTGTCTCCGACTGGTCCATGAAGTCCCTCGACGGCTCCCGATCCATCCAGATCCCCGCCGACGACTACTGCGACATCCTCACGCTGGGCACCGCGCTGCCCAAGTACTACAACGCCAAGTCCACCATCAAGGGCAACCTGGCGTCCCCCGGCTCCGAGGTCACGTTCAGCGTCACCGCGAACAACACCTCGACCATCGTCGACTCCCAGCCCGTCATCTCCGACCTGCTGCCCTGCGGCATGACCTTCGTCGAGGGCTCCGTCACCGGCGGTCCCGCCGGCAAGGACAAGACCGTCACGGTCCGCGACGTCACCGACGCCACCGGCTGCACCCGCCAGCTCGTCCAGGTCACCTGGCCCGGCTACCAGACCAAGGGTGGCACCACCATCCAGCTGCGCGGCAAGGTCGGCCCCTCGATGAGCGCCGGCACGCACAAGAACGAGGCCTACATCTCCGCGGCCGAGCCCGAGTACGCGCTGACCTCCAAGACGACGACCATCTGCTTCTACGGCTCCACCGACGACACCTACGATGTCAACGGTGACGGCAACACCGCCGACCAGGTCTGCCCCGTCTCCTCGACCTTCACGGTCTCCGAGCAGGCCGGTGCCGACGTCGTCCTCGAGAGCCTCGGCTCCGTGCCCGGCTCCGTCTACAAGAAGTACACCGACGGCCCCTCCGTCATGCGCCAAGGCGAAGACGGCCAGTTCCGCATCACCCCCACCAACTCCGGTAACGCGGACCTGTCCGACATGACCGTGTACGGCATCCTGCCCCACGTCGGAGACACCTCCGTCCAAGGCGGCGCGTCGCGCGACTCCGAATGGGAGCCCACCATCACCGGCCCCATCCAGGTCGGCACCGGCTCCGGCATCGACCCCTCGCAGGTCACCATCGAGTACTCCACCTCCTTCAACCCCTGCCGCGGCGAGGTCATCAACCAGGGCGACACCATGGCCGCCTCCCCCGCAGGCTGCGACAACAACTGGACCGCAACCCCGGCCTCGTGGTCGGACGTGAAGTCCTACCGCATCTACATCAACGGAAAGGCCACCCCCATCAAGGCGGGCGCCTCCATCCCCCTCATCGTGCCCATCAAGGCGCCCGATAACGCCACCGGCATCGCCTACGAATCCGTCGCAATCGCCGCCACCCAGGCCTCGAACAACCGAGCCATCCTGCCGACCGAACCCATCAAGGTCGCCCTGGTCGTCGCGCTCGACGTCGCCCTGAACAAGACCGTCGTCTCCGACGCCGACAACCTCGCGCCCGGCGACAACGTCACCTTCCGCATCGACGCCGGCAACTCCGGCCAGGGCAAGGCCCCCGACGTCAAGGTCGCCGAGGCATTCCCCGCCGGCACCACCTTCGTGTCCGCCGAATCGCACCTGTGCACCTCCGGCTACACCTCCGGCGTGCCCGGCGAGTGCAGCACCGGTGGCGCCGCCGGCACCTTCGACGGCACCACGTGGAAGCTCGGCGACATGCTCGCCGGCCAGCACGCCTCGCTGTACGTCACCGTCACGCTCGACCAGGGCACCGATGGCAAGACGCTCGAGAACACTGCCTCCTTCGTGAACCCGCCCGAGTACGACCAGAACCCGAACAACAACACGGCGAAGGCCTCGATCTCCGTCAAGCACCGCCTGTCCGGCAAGGTCTACTACGACGCCAACGACTCCTCCTCCTACACCGACGGTGAAGAGGGCTTCAAGGACATCACGGTCGAGCTCCTTCGCCCCGACGGCTCCGTCGTCGCCACCACCACGACCGACGCTGACGGCAACTACTCCTTCACGCGCCTGGCCGCCGGCGACTACACCGTCAAGGTCACCAAGGCCGGCGCCATCGCCGACCTGACACAGACCGAAGACCCCGACGCCACGAAGGACTCCACCTCCGGCACCGTCACCCTGAACGCGGGCAACCCCGTCCAGGAGAACATCAACTTCGGCTACGTCAAGAAGCACTCGATCTCCGGCACCGTCTACCTCGACCAGAACCGCGATAAGGCGAAGGACGGCGGCGACATCGCCCAGTCCGGCGTCACCGTGAAGCTGGTTGACCCCTCCGGCGCCGTCGTGGCCACCACGACGACCGACGCTGACGGCAACTACTCCTTCACCGGACTGAACGACGGCACCTACACCGTCCAGGTCGACAAGACCGGCCCGCTCGCCTCCACCGAGCAGACCGAGGACCCCTCCGGAAACGGCGACTCGCGCTCCCAGGCCATCACCTTCACGCGCTCCGACCCCGACGTCACGAACGTCAACTTCGGCTACGCGGAGGACTACACGGTCTCCGGCACCGTCTACTACGACAAGGACCGCTCCGAGACCCTCAACAACTCCGAGCCCGGCTTCGACGGCATCACCGTGAAGCTGCTCGGCGAGGACGGCTCAGTCGTCGCGACGACCACGACGAAGGCAGACGGCACGTACTCCTTCGCCAAGCTGCCCGCCGGCAAGTACACGGTCAAGGTGGAGCCCTCCGACCTGCTCAAGAAGCTCGAGCAGACCGAGGACCCGGACGGCACCAAGGACAACACCTCCGGCGTCGTCCAGGTCAGCCACGACAACCCCTCCGTGAAGAACGTGAACTTCGGTTACGCCACGAACTACACGATCAAGGGCACGATCTACCGTGACGCCGACCGCTCCGAGACCCTCGAGGACGGCGAGAAGCTCTACCAGGGCGTGACCGTCGACCTCCTCGACGCCTCCGGTAACGTCGTGGCCACCACGACCACCGACGCTCACGGCGCCTACGCCTTCACCAACCTCGAGGAAGGCACCTACAAGGTGCGCGTCCGCAAGGAAGGCCCGATCGCCGACCTCGTCCAGACCGAGGACCCCGATGGCACCAAGGACAACACCTCCGGTGACATCACCCTCGAGCTGAACGACCCGATCAAGGAGAACGTCAACTTCGGGTACATCTCGGACAACTCGATCTCCGGCACCATCTACCGTGACGACAACCGCTCCAACTCCCACAATGGGGGCGAGGCCGGCTACCCCGCGCAGACGGTCCAGCTCCTCGACAAGGACGGCCAGGTCATCGCGACCACCACGACCGACGCGAACGGCAACTACTCGTTCGACAACCTGCCCGACGGCACCTACTCCGTCAAGGTCGTCAAGGACGGAGCCCTCACCGACCTCGAGCAGACCGAGGACCCGGACGGCGCCAAGGACAGCGCCTCCGAGCCCATCGTCCTCAACGAGGACAACCCCACGAAGAAGAACGTCAACTTCGGCTACGTGCCCGACTACTTCATCAAGGGAACGATCTACCGTGACGGCAACCGCTCCGGCGCGCTGGACACAGGCGAGAAGCTCTACGAGGGCGTGACGGTCAACCTCGTTGACGCCGACGGCACCGTCGTCGCCACGACCACGACCGACGCGAACGGCACCTACTCCTTCGACAAGCTCCCCGCGGGCACCTACTCCGTCACGGTCGTTCAGGACGGCCCCATCGCCGGCCTCGAACAGACCGGTGACCCGGACGCGACGAAGGACAACGCCTCCGAGCCCATCACGCTGAACAACGACAACCCGTCCAAGACGGACGTCAACTTCGGCTACGTGAACAACAACTCCCTGTCGGGCACCGTCTACCGCGATGACTCGCGCAACGGCGACCAGGACGGCACCGAGCCCGGATACTCCGGCGTCACCGTCCAGCTCCTCGACGCCTCCGGAAACGTCGTGGCCACCACGACGACCGACGCCAACGGCACCTACTCCTTCTCCAAGCTGCCCGACGCCACCTACTCCGTGAAGGTCGTCAAGGACGGCGAGCTCGCCGACACCGAGCAGACCGAGGACCCGGACGCCACGAAGGACAACGCCTCCGAGCCGGTGACCCTGGGCGAGGACAACCCCACCAAGGGCCACATCGACTTCGGTTACGTACCCGACTACTCGATCCACGGCCTCGTCTACCGCGACGGTGACCGCAACGAGACGCACGGCGCAACCGAGAAGGGCTACGCCAACCAGACCGTCGAGCTGCGCGACAAGGACGGCAAGGTCGTCGCGACCACGACGACGGACGCGGACGGCGCCTACTCCTTCTCGAAGCTGCCCGCCGGCGACTACACCGTCAAGGTCGTCAAGGACGGTGCCCTCACCGACCTCGACCAGACGGAGGACCCGGACTCCACTAAAGACTCCACCTCCGGCGTCATCTCGCTGAGCAACGACCACCGCACCCGCACGGACGTCAACTTCGGCTACATCGCCAACAACTCCATCAACGGCACCATCTACCGCGACGGTGACCGCGACGGACGCAAGGGCGACACCGAAGGACGCTACTCCGGTGTGACGGTCCAGCTCCTCGATAAGGACGGCAAGGTCATCGCCACCACGACGACCGACAAGGACGGCAAGTACTCCTTCGAACACCTGCCCGACGGCACCTACTCCGTCAAGGTCGTCAAGGACGGCGCCCTGGCCGACACCGACCAGACCGGCGACCCCGACAACAAACTGGACAACGCGTCCCAGCCGATCACCCTCGACGAGAACAACCCCACCAAGGGCGACGTCGACTTCGGCTACGTCCCGAACAACACCATCACGGGTACTGTCTACCGCGACGACAACCGCGACAAGACGATCGACGGTGACGAGCCCGGCCTCGAGCGCGTCAGCGTCCAGCTCCTGGACGAACACGGCGACGTCGTGCAGACGCTCGACACCGCCGCCGACGGCACCTACGCCTTCCAGCACCTGCCCGACGGCACGTACACCGTCAAGGTCGTTCGCTCCTCGGCCATCAAGGACTACGACCAGACCGAAGACCCCGACGCCACCGTCGACGACACCTCCGCGGTGTACACGATGGGCCCCGGCCACTCCCTGCAGGAGAACGTCAACTTCGGCTACGTGCCCGACTACTCGATCGCTGGTCGCGTCTACCGCGACGCCGACAAGTCGGGCTCCTACACCGACGGTGAGGAAACCTTCGGGGGCGTGACGGTCGACCTGCTCGACAAGGACGGCAACGTCGTGGGTACGACCACGACGGATGCGGACGGCACCTACTCCTTCACCAAGCTGCCCGCCGGCACCTACCGCGTCAAGGTCCACCCGGACGGCGACCTCGCCGGCCTCGACCAGACCGAGGACCCGGACGGCATCGCCGACTCCATGTCCGGTGACATCACGATCGGTTTTGACAACCAGAAGGTCACCGGCGTGAACTTCGGTTACGTCGCACCCGACGCGCCTGCCGTGGAGCCGGGCCTCATGCAGCGCCTCGCGCGCACCGGCTTCGACGGCCTCATCGGCGGAGCGGGACTGGGAGCGGCCGTCGTTGGCGGCATGTTCCTGTGGATGCGTCGCCGTCGCCAGGGATGACGGTCATTCGGCCTGAGCCTCGACGAGGCCGCGGCTGAGTGAGCCGACAAGGGGCGGGTACTTCGGTACCCGCCCCTCGTGCCTGCGCGGACCCCGCGCGGGTCTGGAGTGCGCCGATCTCGGCGCGACCCACCCCGCGTGCCTGCGCGGAACCCGCGTCGTCCAGCCTGCCGCTGTTGTGCCCTGTGTCTGGGCACTTCGTGGATAGGTTGTGTGTATCCGGATAGGTTATGCGGATGCGGATAGGTTAGTAAGCTATCCGGATGTTCGTTTCCTGTCCGGATGTTCGTTTCCTATCCGGATATCCGCTTGTGTCCCCGACTTTCATGGTTCCCCAACAATGTCGCATGCAATTCCCCTGGGACTATTTCAAACATTGAAATCGCACCGTTGGAATTGCAACATTTTCGGCGTAGCTTGAAATTTCAATAAATCGAATTGCATGCGAGATTTGGGGAGAGGGGGAGGAGGCGTACGCGGGCGGGAGTCCCCGCAGCCGCGTAGCCCCGCAGCGCCACAGTCCCGCAGCCGCGTAGCCCCAGAGCCGCACAGCCCCACAGCGCACGCAACGCACGCAGCCCCGCAACGCACGCAGAAGCGCCCGGGACCAGTCGGTCCCGGGCGCTCCCGGCAACAATTGAGCTCCGATAACTAGCGGGCCCAGCGCAGCGCGTTTGGCCGCAGCATGAACGGCGCCAGGATCATCGAGGAACCGAGACCCACGCCGAAGCCGCCGATCACGTCCGTCACCCAGTGGACGCCGAGGTACAGGCGCGTCATGCAGATGAAGACGATGAACAGGAGAGCAGCGGCCCACAGCAGGTAACGGAGACGACGGCCCAGGCGCGTCATCGTCAGGACCATGACCAGCGACACGATCAGGGCGGTCACAGCCGTCGCGTGGCCCGACGGGAAGGAATAGCCGTCCTCGGTGATCAGCCGGTAGGCCTCTTCCGGGCGCGGACGCGAATCGATGTGCTTAATGATGTAGCCATTGATCCCCGAGAAAGCCACGGACCCCAGGATGTACAGGGCGTGCATGACCTTCTTGACGAACCACCACACGGCGGCCGCCACGACGAGGGCAAGGGCGACGGCGCGCTTGGGATCGAACAGCCAGGACGCACCCGTCATGAACGTGTTCATCGCGGGCGTGCGCGACTCGATGAAATCGGTCCACACGGTGGTGTCGATCGGCAGCGGGTTCGTGATGAAGCCTCCGGCGATAGCAACCACCACGACGAGAAGAGCCCCGACGATGACGGGGGGCGACAGGAGTCGACGAACAAACATATTGAAATCCTACCGTAGTGTCAGTCGTTGGTGCCGTACTCGTACATCCAGCGTCCGGCCCTGCGCGAAAAGCGAGAATGCTCCCGCATCGAGCCGCTTTCGCCCGTCATCACGTCGCGCCACGAGGCCTCGAACGTGACGGTTCCCTCCTCGTCGGAAGGCCCCCCGGCCTCGGCCCCGAGGATACGCAGGCCAATCCACTGCGTCCCCTCCACCCAGTACGGGGGTGCGGGGCGCGTGCGCGGGTGCCACGTGCGGAACAAATAGTCCCCGTCGCGCAGCGCATACGCCGTGTAGCGCGAGCGCATGAGCGCCTCGGCCGTCGGCGCCTCCTCGCCGTCCAGGTAACGCCCGCAGCACTGCGCCAGCAGTGCCCCCGACCCGCACGGACAGGTACGAGGCCGTGGCACGCCAGCGCCGGATGCGCCGAAAGCAGCGGGGGAGGTCACGCCTGGTCGCCCAGGGACGCCAGCCAGCGCTCCGCGTCCAGAGCCGCGCGGCAGCCGGACCCGGCGGCCGTGATGGCCTGGCGGTACGTGTGGTCCACGGCGTCGCCGCACGCGAACACGCCCGCCACGGACGTGCGCGTCGAGGGCTCGTCGACCGTGATGTAGCCGGCCTCGTCGAGAGCGACCTGGCCGCGCAGGAAGCCCGTGCGCGGCAGGTGGCCGATCGCGACGAACACGCCGTCCACGGCGATCTCGCGCTCGGAGCCGTCCACCGTGGAGGCCAGGCGCAGGCCGGTCACGGCCTCGTCACCGAGGACCTCGGAGACTGTGGCGTTCCACTCGAAGGAGATCTTCGGGTTGTTCAGGGCGCGCTCGGCCATGACGCGCGAGGCGCGCAGGGCGTCGCGGCGGTGCACGACGACGACCTCGGACGCGAAGTTCGTCAGGAAGGTCGCCTCCTCCATCGCGGAGTCGCCGCCGCCGATGACGGCGAGGCGACGATCCTTGAAGAAGAAGCCGTCGCAGGTCGCGCAGTAGGAGACGCCGCGGCCGGAGAACTCCTCCTCGCCGGGCACGTTCATGTGGCGGTACTCCGAGCCGGTGGCCAGGATGACGGCGCGCGCGTAGAAGACCTCGTCCTCGGTGGCCACGGCCTTGACGTCGCCCTCGAGGTTGACGGCGACGACGTCCTCGTAGCGAACGTCCGCGCCGAACTTCTCGGCCTGCTCGCGCATGTTATCCATGAGCTCGGGGCCCTGAATGCCCTCGGGGAAGCCCGGGAAGTTCTCGACCTCGGTCGTGTTCATGAGCGCGCCGCCCGCGGCGAGTTGGCCGGCCAGGACGATGGGGGCCAGGCCCGCACGAGCCGTGTAGACGGCGGCCGTGTAGCCGGCGGGGCCCGAGCCGACGATGACGACGTCGTGGACGGTGGCGCCCTCGGGGACCTCGGCAGACGGGACCTGGACCTCGGCGGCCTCAGCGGAGACGTCGGTGGGTTCGGCCGTCACCAGGCCCGGAATCGCAACGAAAGACATGTACCCTCCTTCAGGGTTACTGGACGGTGAGTTCGGAGATCCACGCCCAGTTGCGTCCGTCCTGGCCCTTGGGCATGGAGCGGAACTGCAGCGCGATGGTGTCGGTCTCGACGGGCTCGGGCAGCTGGATCGTCGTCGTCGGAGACAACGTCGAGGAGGCCAGTTCTGTTCCGCCGCGCGGGTTCGCCGGGTCGGTGACGTTACGCACGACGATCTCGCCGCCGGACGTCGCCGGATCCATGTTGAGCGTCACCGAGGACACGGTGGCCTTCTGCTGGAGCTTGACGACGATCGTGACGGAGGTTTCGTCGCGGAACTGGTTGTTGTCGAACCAGCGCGAGCTCCACGACGTGGACGGGTTGGAGTCGATCATGTTGATCGCACGGTCCGGGTGGTCGCCGTCGTCGTTGTTCCACGACAGGACCTGCACGGAGGAGA
>CATWCG010000010.1:0-16137 GCA_958349165.1 uncultured Actinomyces sp.
CGCTACAAGGGCCTGGGCGAGATGGACGCCGACCAGCTCGCGGAGACCACGATGGACCGGGCGCACCGCTCCCTGCGTCGCATCACGCTGGCCGACGAGGAGGCCCTGCGCCAGGCCGAAGACGTGTTCGAGCTGCTCATGGGTTCGACCGTCGGCCCCCGTAAGGAATTCATTGTCAAGGAATCCGCCGGCCTGGATCGCATGCGAATCGACGCGTAATATCACGCGAAAAGCGCCCGTTGGCTGCACAAGTGTTCAGAATGCGAGGACAAATGTCCATCGTCAGTGTGACTAAAGGCCCGATCAGCCGCTAGGATATGACGCATGACAGGACTTGCGCAGCGACTCACGCCGCCCGGGTCCGTCCCGTACCCGGGCAACCACCTCGGGTTGCGCTGGCGGCCCATGATCGGCCGCGACGCGCCCGCCGTGTACGCGCTCATCTGCCACATCGAAGACGACGACCAGGCGATTCGCCGTACCTCCGTGGACGATATCGCGGACATGATGGAAGGCGAGAACGGCCGCGACTGGGTGGATACGATCGTCGGCCTGGACGCGAAGCGAAACATTTGCGCGGTGGCGTCCGTGCGTGTGCTGCGAGGCATTCACGAGGCCGCGACCGCCATCGTCAGCGCTTACATTCACCCCCACTGGCGAGGCCGAGGCGTGGGCCGGGCCCTCCTGTACTGGCAGGATGGCCGCGCGCGCCAGATGCTCGTCGACACCTTCGGGGCCGAATCCGACGTGCCCGTGTCGATCTCGAACCTGGTGGACGCGCACATGACGGATCGACGCCGCCTCTACATCGCTGCAGGATTCTTCGCCAAGCGCATCTACAACGTCATGTACCGTGACCTTGCGGGAGGCGAGGTCGCCCCGCAGGCGCGCCACGGCTACCGCATCGTGCCGTGGAACCAGGTCGCGCAGGACCAGATCCGTGCGATCCACATGGAGGCCTTCCAGCAGGCCTTCCGCTCACCGCTACGCGCCCTGTGGTGGGACGACGCGATGAATCACTTCGACCCGCGCTGGTCCTTCGTGGCCGTGGACGCCGAGGACGAGGTGGTCGGCTATGCGATGACGGGTCGTCCCGCCGCGCGCTGGGTCGCGACGGGCCGACCGGAGGCCTACATCTACCTCCTCGGCGTCGCCGAGGCCCACCGCGGCCGTTCCGTGGCGACGGCCCTCGTCGGGCACGCGGTCGCAGCCGCATCGGCCTCGGGAGTGAGTCGTATCGGTCTTGATGTTGACATGTCGAGTCCCGACGGCGCGCATAATATCTACGAGCACCTTGGCTTCGTCGACGAAGCCGCCGAGGTTTATTACACGATTGACCAGTAGTCCGCTAGGAGACGAGCATGAGCATTCCTCTCGCGCAGAGAGCCGGTGCCCCCGAGTTCGTTCCCTTCCCGGGCGAGCATCACGGCATCGAGTGGGAGCCTTTGCGCGCCGACCATCACGTCGGCCTCGCGGCCCTCTTCGCGCGCATGGAGGCGCGCGATAATCCGCCGTACCGCACCAGCGCGGACGAGGTGGAGGAGATGCTCTCGGGTGCCTCTCAGTGGCGTGGCCTGGTCGGGGTCGCGCGTCGGGGCATCGCCGCCGGTCGCCTGGTGGCCTTCGCGCAGGTGGTGCTGCGATTCCCGGGACGGGTTGAGTGCGTGTGCATCGGGGGAGTGGATCCCGACTTCCGGCGCATCGGCCTCGGCAGTGCGATCGTCGACTGGCAGGAGGGAACTGCCCGCCAGATGCTGGCGAGCGTGGAGGGGGAGGGCCCCGCGCAGATTACCTGCCACGTCGAGGCCGGCCAGGATGACCTCGAGGCCCAGCTGAAGGTGCACGGCTTCCGGTGGACGCGCACCTACTATGAGCTGCGCGCCTCCCTCGAGAATCTGGCACCGGTGCCGGACATGGGCTCGTACATGAGCGTCGAGGCCTGGGGGCCTCAGTGGGAAGAGCCCGCCCTGCGCGCCGCGAACCGCCTCAACGAGTCGGAATGGGGGCGCCCGCCGCTCACCCAGGAACAGTGGATGCAGGGGCGCACCGCGTTTGCTCCCGAGTGGTCGTTCCTGGCCGTTGATCGCACCGGCGATCGCCCGCGCGTTGCCGGCTTCCTCTTGGCCTCGCGTTACGAGCAGGACTGGGCGGCGCTGGGATGGCGCGAAGGCTACATCGATCAGCTGGGCGTGCTCTCCGCGTGGCGCGAGACCCGTGTAGCCGACGCGTTGATTTTGGCCTCAATGTGGGCGCAGAAGCGCGACGGGATGGATCGGGCTGGCACCGGCGTCGGCTCGGCCAACCACACGGGCGCGTTGGCCGTCTACGACTCTCTGGGGTTCCGCACGGTCGGGCAGACGCGACTCTACGCCATCGACGTGTGACAATCGTTTCGCATAGTGGAATAACGCCTGATCAGCGCAGTGTTGTGATTCGTTTCACTTTCTATGCTCTTGTGTGTGTACGTCCGTTTCTTTCAATGCTTTTTTTGGGAATCGTTCCCTAAGTCCTAATTGTCTGACCAATTAATTTCTTAGGCTCCCAGCAGAGGCCACGAGCGGCCTCGGCGCCACGCGCGTCCCATCTCCACAGTGCGGAGCCAGCATGACTACGAAGTCGTCAGCACCAACCAAATCCATTCCGCCTCTGGTCATTCGAAGCGCCATCGTTGCCTCCCTCGGCGGCCTGCTCTTCGGCTTTGACACAGCGGTCATTTCCGGCGCGGAAGAAAAGCTCACCAAGCTCTACGCGCTCTCCTCCATGGGGGAGGGCATGATCGTTGCCATCGCAACCATCGGCACGATCTGCGGTGCCATCGTCGCCGGTAAACTCGCCGACCGCTTTGGCCGTAAACCCATCCTCTTCTGGATCGGCATCCTCTTCGGCGTGGGTGCGCTGGCCACCGCCCTGGCGCCGGTTCCATCACTGATCCCCGTCGCGGACGGAAAGTTCGTGGCCGCATCCTCTTTCCCGATCGCCTTCTTCATGCTGTTCCGCTTCCTCGGGGGCATCGGTGTCGGCTTGTCTTCGGTGGTCGCACCTATCTATACCGCTGAAATTGCGCCGGCCCGCGTGCGCGGACGCCTGGTGGGCCTGGTCCAGTTCAATATCGTCTTCGGTATCCTCCTGGCCTACGCTTCCAACGCGGTCATCCGCGAGATCGCGCACGAAGACACCGCGTGGCGCTGGATGCTCGGTGTCATGGCCGTGCCCGCCGTCTTCTTCCTCATCTTCCTGGCTACCGTCCCCGAGACTCCTCGGTGGCTGCTGGCCCACGGACACGAGGAACGCGCCGTCAAGATTTCCGAGCGCCTCACCTCCTCGCAGGAGGAGAGCACCGAGCAGATCAACGAGATCAAGGCGCAGATCGCCGAGGACGCCGCCGGCGGCAAGGTCGCCTTCTTCACGCGCCGCTACCGCAAGGTCATCCTCATGGCCTTCTGCATCGCGATGTTCAACCAGCTCTCCGGCATCAACGCGATCCTCTACTACGCGCCCAAGGTCATGAAGCTCGCCGGCGGCGCCGAGGTGCTCGGTGACGCCTTCCCCTACATCGGCTCCGTCATCGTCGGCCTCATGAACCTGATCGCCACCATGGCCGCCCTGACCGTCATCGACAAGCTCGGCCGCCGCCAGCTCATGATCGTCGGCTCGATCGGCTACCTGATCTCCCTCGGCTTCCTCGCCGGCATGATGTTCGCCTACGAGGGCGGTGTCTTCCAGGAAGGCAGCGCAGCCCCCGTGTGGCTCATCCTCCTCGGCCTGCTCGGCTTCATCGCCTCCCACGCCTTCGGCCAGGGATCGGTCATCTGGGTCTTCATCTCCGAGATCTTCCCCAACCGCGTGCGCGCGCGTGGCCAGTCGCTGGGCTCGCTCACGCACTGGGTATTCGCCTTCATTACCACGTACGCCTTCCCGGTCCTCACGGATAAGCTCGGCGGCGGCTTCGCGTTCGGTATCTTCTTCCTCGCGATGGTCGGTCAGCTATTCTGGGTCCTGAAGGTGATGCCCGAAACCAAGGGCATTCCGCTCGAAGAAATGGAAGAGAAACTGGGGTTGACGAATGACTAGAATCGTGAACATCGGGGAAGCTCTCATCGATGAGATCACCCGCCCAAACAGTGAACCCGTCGAAGTTGTCGGGGGATCGATGCTCAACGTCGCAGCCGGCCTCACCCGGCTGGGGCACGAGTCCGAGCTGGCGACCTGGTTCGCCCGCGACGCTCGCGGCGACAAGGTGCGCGCGCACGCAGAGGCCGCCGGTGTCACCCTGACGCCCGGCAGCGACGGTGCCGAATTCACCACGGTCGCCCACGCGGCCGTCGACGAGAAGGGGCACGCCACCTACGAGTTCGACCTGACGTGGGACGTTCCTGCCGTCGAGGACCCGGACACCGTCGGACACGTGCACACCGGATCCTACGTGGTCGTCGTCGAGCCCGGCGCCGACAAGGTCCTGGCCGCCGTCAAGCGCCAGGCCATCCGCGGCACCGTGTCCTACGACCCGAACATCCGTCCCGCCCTGCTGGGCACGCCTGACGAGGCCCGCCCGCACGTCGAGGCGATCGTGGCCCTCGCGGACGTCGTCAAGGCGTCGGACGAGGACCTGAAGTGGCTGTACCCGGATCGTCCCGTCGAGGACGTCCTGCGCGAGTGGTTGCAGTCCGGTCCCTCCCTGATCCTGTGCACACGCGGTCCGTGGGGAGTCTACATCCTGACCGCCGCCGAGCGTGACATGCTCGTCGTCGATCCCCTCGACGTCGAGCTGGTGGACACCGTGGGTGCTGGCGACTCGCTCATGGCCGGCCTGATCTCCGGCCTGGTGGATGCGGGTCTGCTGGGCTCGGCCGAGGCGAAGCAGCGCCTGCGCGAGGCCTCGTGGGATCATATCCTGCCCGCCATCCACCGCGGCATCATCACCTCGGGCATCACGATCCTCTACCAGGGCGCTTACTCGCCCACGCGCGAGGAGGTCAACGAGATCCTGGCAGCAGACAAGACGCTGCGAGGCTGACGGGAAGCATCCCTCAACTAATGGGTGTGGGCCCGGCCGCCCGGCCGGGCCCACACCCATAACAGCATGATGCCCACACGACGCTCAACAAAGTGGTGGGGTGGCCGGGAGCAATCCGGCCACCCCACCGTCGCGTCACGAGAACAGGGGAGTCTCAGCCAATCGACGCGATCGCGAAGGTGATCGGCACGCCCGAGCCATCGCGGCGCTCGTCCTCGTGGGGCAGCTCCACGGGGGAACCATCGGCCGACGCGGCCCGCCCCGGCCTCGTTCCCACCCACGCGATATCCAGGCGATCCTCGCCGCGCAGGAAGCGCTGACAGCGCACTCCCTGGCCGCCACGACCCTTCGTGGGGTAGCACTCGAAAGGCGTGACCTTCACCGTCGTCTGGCCCGTGCCCGGAAGCGCGCCCAGCGCCGCCGCCACCGTCACCACGACGGCGTCGATGGGGGCCTCGACCACCCAGAAGCCCAGGGCCTCGGCGCCGGAGTTCAGCTTCATGCCCGCCATGCCGCCGGCCGTGCGCCCCTGCGGGCGAACCTTCGCAGCGGGGGTGCGCAGCAGCTGCGCGTCCGAGGACACGAACACCAGGTCCGCCTCGTCCGAGCACTGATCGAAGCCCACGAGGCGGTCGCCGTCCTCCAGGGTGATGACCTCCCACTCGTCGCGCTGGAGCACATCGGGGCGCAGACGCTTAACCGTGCCACGTGCCGTGCCCATCGCGACCACGGCCTCGCCCTCGGGGTCCAGCAGGCCCACGGCGGGAACGTCCGTGTGCAGCAGCAGAGAGGACGGCATAGCACCCGCTAACGACAGGCCCGTCTCGAAGCGGGGGAGCGCCGGCAGATCCACCACGTCAATGCGGTGCGCGATGCCGTCCTCCGTCACCACAGCCACCTGCGAGCGGGCCGTCGACGACAGCTGCGCGCGCCAGCCATCCGACGCCGCACGCGGACCGGGCTCCAGCGGCTCCCCGCCCTCGACGCGAGCCAGAGCACCCGATGCGGACAGGACGACGACGCACGGGTCGTCAGGGATCTGCAGGTCCAAGCCCTTGCCCGACCGAGACACCGACGGCAGCGCCGCAAGCGCGGCGTCGTCCGCGGCCGCGGCGCCCACGGGCGTGCCCGTCGAGGCCAGGAGCAGCGTGCGACGCGGCGTGCCCAGTCGATCCGAGACCTCGCGCAGCTCCTTCTTCACGAGCGCGCGCAACAGCTCCGGGTCCTCCAAGATTTCGCGCAGTGAGGCAATCTTCGCCGCCAGCTCGTCGCGCTCGGTCTCCAGCTCGATACGAGAGAACTTCGTGAGGCGGCGCAGACGCAGCTCGAGGATGTAATTCGCCTGGGCCTCGGACAGGTCGAAAGCCGTCATCAGGCGTTCGCGCGCGATCTCCGCGTCATCCGAGGACCGGATAATCGCGATGACGTCGTCAATGTCCAGGATCGCGATGAGGAGGCCCTCGACGAGGTGCAGGCGATCCTCGTACTTTGTCAGTCGGAAGCGACTGCGGCGCGTCGTCACATCCATGCGATGATCCAGGAACACCTGGAGCATCTCCTTCAGGCCCAGCGTGCGCGGCTGGCCGCCCACGAGAGCCACAGCGTTGATCGAGAAGGAATCCTCCAGCGGCGTGCGCTGGTAGAGCTGCTGGAGCACGGCCTCCGGGTTGAAGCCGTTCTTCACCTCGATGACCAGGCGCAGGCCGTGGATGCGGTCGGTGAGGTTCTGGACCGACGAAATGCCCTTCAGGCGTCCCGCGTTCGCGTTCTCCTTGATCTTCTCGATGACCTTCTCGGGGCCCACCATGTAGGGCAGCTGCGTGACGATAATGCCCATCTTGCGGGCCGTGACGCGCTCGATCTGGACCTTCGCGCGCGTCTTGAACGCGCCCCGGCCGCTCTCGTAGGCCTCCTTGATGCCCTCGAGGCCGACGATGACGCCGCCCTCGGGCAGGTCAGGGCCCGGGATGTAACGCATCAGGTCGGCGACGGTGGCCGACGGGTGATCCAACAGGTGAATAGCACCCGCGATCGTCTCCGAGAGGTTATGCGGGGCGATGTTCGTCGCCATGCCCACCGCGATGCCGGAGGCCCCGTTAACGAGCAGCTGCGGAAACGCGGCCGGAAGGACGTCCGGCTGCATGAACTGATTGTCGTAGTTGGGAACGAAGTCCACCGTGTCCTCGTCCAAACCCGTCACCAGGTCCAGCGCGGCGGGCGCCATGCGCGCCTCCGTGTAACGAGCGGCAGCCGGGCCATCGTCCAGAGAACCAAAGTTACCGTGACCATCGACCAGGGGGACCCGCAGATTAAAGGGCTGCGCCAGGCGCACCAAGGCCTCGTAAATCGCGGAATCGCCGTGCGGGTGAAGCTTGCCCATCACCTCACCGACCACGCGTTGGGACTTCACGTGCCCCTTGTCGGGGCGCAGGCCCATCTGATCCATCTGGAACAGGATGCGGCGCTGGACGGGCTTGAGGCCGTCGCGTGCGTCGGGCAGCGCGCGAGCGTAGATGACGGAGACGGCATACTCCAGGAAGGAGCCACGCATCTCTGCCGATACGTCGATCTCGGAGATGTTTTCATCCTTCTCGGGAATATCGACGACCTGGTCCTTCTTAGCCATACGCGCAATTATTGCGCGCCTGAGCGCTCATTTCGACTGGCGCGCCGCTTCGGGGCACAATTGGGGGATGGACACATGGACCCGTATTGAACGAAGCGGCTTTTACCCGACGGCAGTCGAACGAGCACTCCGCCGCGCCCTGGGGCAGGGCGAACCGCTCGCGACGCTGTGCCAGGTCGATACGGGCTTCGATCGGGGATCCGTGTTCCGTCACCTCACCGTCGTGTCCCTGACGCGCCGGGCCATCGTCCAGCTGCACGTCGACGAACTGGACGGCGGCTCCGCCAACATCGCGACCGCCGTGCATCGCGTGGCCGACATCGCTGGCTACTCCACGATGGAGGTCTTCTCCGACCCCGAACACGCCGACGGCCTGTCCGAATTGACGATCGCGCTGGATCTCAAGGGCGCGCGCCGCCTCGACATGGAACCCGCCCGCTGCGAGGACCCCAATTGCATGGCCGACCACGGCTACACGGGCACCTCGTACCCGGACGACCTGACCTTCCGCATCTCGGCGGCAGCCGACGGCCGGGACGCGCTGGATGAGGCCCTCGAATTCGTCGATCACCTGGCCTCCCTGATGGGAACCCACGGTGAGTGAGCACGCGATGACACTGGACATGCCGGGCGCCGACCTGCCGGGCGCGGCCGACCCCACGATCACGGACGTCATCCCCGCCGCGCTGGCCGCCATTGATCTCACCCTGCCCGGGGCATCGGCGAAGGCCGCCCGCGCGCTGGGCATCGAGGCCGGAGCCGACCAGGTGCTGCTCATCCTCGTCGACGGTTTCGGCTACGAGCTCATGATGGACCACCTGGGTCACACGCCGACGCTGCGCGCCCTGCGCGCGCACATCCAATCGATCCACACGATCGTCCCCTCCACGACCTCGGCGGCGATCACTGCCTTTGGGACGGGCGCGCGCCCCGGCGCCACCAACATGGTGGGTTTCTCGGTGGCGTACGGGGACGGGCTCATGAACCTACTCGCGATGGAGGGCGGCCCGGCTCCCGCCCAGTGGCAGCCGGTGCCCACCTATTTCGAGCGCCTCGGGGCCGAAGGTGTGGACTGCGCGGTCGTCTCCCCAGCGCGCTTCGCCGGCTCGGGGCTGACCGGAGCGGCCCTGCGCGGCGCGCGCCACGTGCCCGCCGACACCCTCGAGCAGCGCGTGAGCGCGGCCCTGCGCGAGCTGCGCGCGGGCACGCCCGTTGTCTACCTCTACTGGTCCGAGATCGACCATTCCGGCCATTCCCACGGCGTCGCCTCGGACGCGTGGATCGGGCAGGTCGAGCAATTTGACGCGGGCCTGTCCGCCCTGCTGCGCGGCCTCCCCGGCGGCGTGCGCACGGTTCTGACGGCCGATCACGGCATGATTAACGTGGAGCGCGACTCGATCGTCGACGTGGCCGCGACGCCCGTCCTGCGCGAGGGCGTGAGGATCGTGGCCGGAGAGACGCGGGCGGCCCACGTGCACGCGCAGGAGGGCCGCGCCGAGGAGGTGGAGGCACGCTGGCGCGAGGCACTGGGGGAGAGCGCGTGGATCCTGTCGCGCTCCCAGATGCCCGCCCTCATCGGAGACGGCAGCGGCGCGTCCATCATCGGGGACCTGCTGGTGCTCTCACGCGGGCGTGGCGGCGTCGTCGATTCGCGCACGCAGAGCGCGTCGGCCATCGCAATGCCGGGTATTCACGGGTCGATGACCTCGACAGAGATGCGCATCCCCGTCGTCGTCCTCTCCTAGGGGGCGTCGATTTACGGCTTCGAGCCGAAGAGGATCTCATCCCAGCTGGGCACTGAACGGCGGCCCTTCTTCGATGCCGCGTTGCGGGCCAGGCGCGATCCCGTCGGCCCCTGGGCGGGCACCGAGCCGGTCGCGGTGGGCATGGCCCCGGTCGCGGCGGGCACGGCCTCGGTCGTGGCGGAGGCGGACTCGTCGCCATCGGGGGAGACGACCTTCATCGGAATCGCGGGTGTCTCCTGCTCGTCCGTCTCACCTGAGGCGTCGCTTCCCTCTGTGGGGGAGGGGACCTCGGAGAGCCACGGCAGAGCGTGCGACGAGGTCTGGGCGCCCTCGCGCACCCCACGCTGGCTCACCGGGATGGCTCCCGTCATGGTGGGACGCGGGGCGGGCAGCTCGGGAGCCGCCGAGAAGAGAACATCCTCCTGCTCGGCGGGATCAACCTTGGTGCGGGCGGAGGCCAGCGAGTAGATTCGCGCCGAAATCGGGCCGGTCGACGGCTCGGGCTCGGGGTCCTGTGTCCCTTCTTCCTCGGCGATGGCCGCCAGGTACTCGGCCTCCTCGTCCACGTCGTCGCCCAGGTCGATCTCGATCTGCTGGCGCTTACCGCGCGCCGCATTGAGCTGATCGATGAGAGCCTCGCGGGTACGCAGGTCCTCTTCGTCCGGATCAGGCGCGGGCGCGGGGCGCGTGAGGGGAGTGAAGATGGAGGCGGTGGGAGAGGACGAGACCTGCTCGGTCAGCCACTGCGCCTCCTGATCGATGGCCTCGAGAATACCCGAATTCGACAGGTGCCAATGCGCGCCATGCTCGGCCGCACCCTGCACGAAGGTCACGATGATCTGCCAGGGCTCGCCGGCCTCGCGCGTGGCAGCCCACTCCAGAGAAGACGGGTCGACGCCGCGTGCCGCGAGGCGATCCAGGACCAGGTCGCCCATCGTGGGCCCACCCTCCCCGATGCGCACCGCGCGTGCGCGCGTGAGCGCATAGTCCTTCTCCGCCTGCACGGGGGCCTCGAAACGCTCGACAGCACGCACGTCCATCCCGTGCTCGGTCGCGATCTCCTGCGGGGTCGCGCCCGCGCGAAGCAAAGCCTGAATGTCGCGAGGAGCCAGCGTCGGGCGCGACGGAGCGACCTCAACGCGGGGCTTGTCGCGGCGCGTCGCGCCACGGAGCTCGTCCGAGATCAACACAGAGTAGCGTTCACCCTGGGCGTCAGTGAGCACCAGGGATTCGCCGTCGGCGCTGGTCCCGAGCAATTCGAGCTCAATCATCACTTCCTCCTCATACGTCTAGGTGGAATCGTCTCAAATTATGCTGTCAATGTCGCGTAGCAGTGCGCGTGTCACACATACGATGGCACATTACTCCAACAAGTGTTATCCTCCCTGCGCATGGACCACTCGTGCAACAATGCTCGAGGGCGAAAGGGGAGAACCATGGCAACCGATTACGATGCGCCGCGCAAGAATGAGGACGAAGTCTCGGAGGACTCGATCGAGGAGCTGAAGTCCCGTCGCAACGATGCCGGCTCGGCCGAGATCGAAGAAGACGAGAACGAGGCTGCCGAGAATTTCGAACTGCCCGGCGCCGACCTGTCAAAGGAAGAGCTCACCGTCCACGTCGTTCCCCGTCAGGACGACGAGTTCACCTGCTCGCAGTGCTTCCTCGTCCACCATGCCTCGCAGCTCGACCACGTGGATGCCAACGGCAATCCCGTGTGCACCGAGTGCGCGATGTAAGGTAGAGGGATGTTCGGACGAAAGAAGAAGACACACGACGACGAGATCGACGAGGTCGAGGCGCTGCCTCGCCTCAGCGACGAGGACGCCGACATCTGGAGCGAACCCGGGCCTCGTAACTACGGGGACGTGGACACCTCCGAAGGCTACGTCGATATGGGAGCCATCCTGTTCCCTGCCCGGCCGGGTATGCAGCTGCGCACCCAAGTCGCCGACGACGGTACCACGGTGCTGCAGATCCTCGTCGTGCTCGGAAACTCCGGCATCCAGATGAGCGTCGCCGCCGCACCGCGCTCGGGCGGGGTGTGGGACGAGCTGCGCGACGAGATCCGCTCCGGCTTCGAGAAGCAGGGCGCCAAGGTCGCCGACATTCGTACCCGCTACGGCAACGAGCTCCTCGTCGACATGCCCATGAAGATGCCCGATGGCCGCTCCGCGACCTCGCGCATGCGCATCCTGGGCCGCGAGGGCGATCGCTGGTTCGCCCGCATCGACATCATCGGCCCCGCAGCCGCCGATGCCGATGCTGGCCTCGAGATCGAGAAGGTCATCGACCGCATCGTCGTTCGCCGCGATGAGCATCCGAGGACCCGTCTCGAGCTCCTGCCTGTCCACCTGCCCGCGGGTGCGCAGGGGTCCTGAGATGGCCTCGTGGATCTCTCGGGTCGGCGCTGCGCTCGGCCTCGACAAGGACGCTCGCTCCCTGGACGCTGCCCTTGACGAGGATTCGGCGCGTGCCGCGCGCGGCGTTACCCCCATTAGCGAGGTGACGGATCGCAGCCATGCGCTGGTCTTTGGCACCCTCCTGGGCATGACCTATCCGCCCGAGGAGGGCGCCCAGCGCGTCCTCGTCGCCACCCTCTACGACGGCACCGACACTCTCGAGCTGCGCTGGCCCGGCCGTTCCTCCATTCCGGGGCTCAGCGTCGGACAGCGCCTCGAGGTCGAGGGCACCGTCGGCCGCGTCGGGGAACGCCTGGTCATCATCAACCCGCTCTACCGCGTCATCGCGGGGGAGGGCTGATGCCGACTCCGCGCTGGATGAACCAGGCGACCTCACAGGAGTTCTCCTGGTCGCAGGCATTGGGCGGCACGCGCGGTGTCATCGAAGCCAGCGCACCCGGCCTGGTGTTCGTCGTCGTCTACGTCCTCACGCACGCGCTCGTGCCGACGCTCGTGGCGGCCTTGGCGGTCGCCCTCATCGCCTGCCTCATCCGCCTGATTCAGCGTCAGGGCGTCCAGCAGGCCCTCTCGGGCTTCTTTGGCGTCGCCGTTGGAGTCGTTGTCGCCGCCGCGACCGGACGCGGAGAAAACTACTTCGTGTGGGGTATCGCCACCAACGTCGCCATGTCGGCGGCCTTCGCGGTCTCGGTCATCGCACGCCGCAGCCTCGTCGGATTCTTCTACGCGATGGCAACGGGGCTGCCCACGGGCTGGCGGACGGACGCCTCCCAGCGCTCCCTGCGCCGCCGCTGCGATGCGCTCACGTGGATGTGGGCGGGGCTCTTCGGTGTGCGCGTGGCCGTCCAGGCGCCCCTGTGGGCCGCGGGCGCGGTCGCCGAGCTCGGCGTCGCCAAACTCGCCCTGGGGCTGCCGCTCTTCGCGCTCGGCGCCTGGGCCACCTGGTGGGGCCTGCGCGCTTACTCCTCGTCTTCCTCGGATTCCTCCGAGGAGGGGGACGCGACTGCCTGACGTAGCTGGTCGAGGTCCGCGCCGTTCGCGTCGGGAACCAGGAGCAGCAGCTCGTCGGAGGCCTCGAAGACGTCATCCGCGCTGGGGGTGAGGGGTCGCCCGTCGCGCAGGAGAGCCGCCAGCACAGAGCTGGGCGGGAGCTCCAGGGACTGCACGCGCCTGCCGACGACGGGGGAATCCTCGGGCAGGATGAGCGCGTGCATCGAGACGGCAGCCGTGTTGAAGGAGAAGAGGCGCACGGGAACGCCGACCGAGACCGCTTCCTCGACGAGCGCCGTCATGATGCGCGGAGTCGACACCGACACGTCCACGCCCCACGCCTGATCGAAGAGCCACTCGTTCTTCGGGTTATTCAGGCGCGCGACCACACGGGGAACCGCGAACTCGGTCTTAGCCAGGAGGGAAATCACCAGGTTCGCCTTGTCGTCCCCGGTGGCAGCGACGACAACGTCCGCGTCCTCAACGCCCGCGTCGCGCAGGGCGTCGGGCGAGCAGGCGTCGGCCAACACCCAGTCTGCGTCCGCCACGGAGGAGATGCGCAGCTTCTCGGGCATGTTGTCGATCAGTGTGATGTCGTGGTCGTGGGCGAGGAGCTCCAGGGCGACGCTACGGCCCACCGACCCGGCTCCAGCGATGACGATCTTCATGCTCATTCCTCCATCTTTGGCGGGTTGGCGAGCTGGTCACGCAGGCCCGTCGTGTCCGTCCCGTTGATCGCGAAATACAGTTGGTCATGCTCTTGGACGACGAAGTCGGGCGCCGCCGTGCGGATCGACCCCAGGCGCGAGGTGAAAATGATCCGGCAGCCGGTCAGATCCTCGACGACTTGGAAACTTAAGCCGTACCAGGCGGGGGAGGGCGTCGCGTTGACGAGGCTCACCGCGCCGGTCGGGTGAGACCAGATGAGCGAGGCGTCAGGCGGGAGCATCCGGCGCAGCACGGAATCGGCGGTGCGCTGGACGGAGGCCACCGTGGGGATGCCCAGGCGCTCGTACAGGTACGCCCGCGTGGGGTCGTAGATGCGGGCCACCACGTGTTCGACGTGAAAAACCTCACGTGCGACGCGCGCGGCAATAATGTTCGAGTTATCACCGGAGGACACCGCCGCGAAGGCGTACGCGTCTTTGATGTTGGCTTGACGCAGGCAGGCCCTGTCCATGCCGACCCCCGTGACCCTGCGGCCGGAAAAATCGGGGGACAGGCGCGAAAAGGCCTTGGAATCCTGGTCAATAATGGCCACGGAATGACCCGCCGCGTCGAGCGTTGATGCCAGGCGGGCGCCGACGCGCCCGCAACCCATGATCACAAAGTGCACGAGAACAAAAGTACCCCCGTCGGGGCGGAATATCCACGCGTGGTCGCGCGCTGTGCCCCAACGTGGGCGCGGTGGACTACGCTTACTATTCGTGACGAACTTGTTGGCCTACGCGAAGCGCGTGCTCATCGGACGCCCGATGCGATCGGACGCGATGGGCCACCAGCTTCTTCCCAAACGCATCGCCCTTCCGATTTTTGCCTCGGACGCGCTGTCGTCGGTCGCCTACGCGCCCGACGAGGTCCTCCTGACGTTGGCGCTCGCCGGCACGATGGCCGCGATGCAGTCCATCTGGGTGGGCGTCGTCGTGGCGCTTGTGCTGGCCGTCGTGGTCGCCTCCTACCGCCAGACCGTCCACGCATACCCCTCGGGCGGCGGTGACTACGAGGTCGTGACGAAGAACCTGGGGCGCTCCTGGGGCCTCCTCGTGGCCTCGGCCCTGTTGGTCGACTACATCCTGACCGTCGCCGTGTCCATCTCCTCGGGCGCCAGCTACATCACGACCGCCGTGCCCGCGCTGGCGGGCTACGAGGTGCCGATCGCCGTGGGCCTCGTCGTCATCCTGGCGACGCTCAACCTGCGCGGCACGCGCGAGGCCGGCAGTGCTTTTGCGGTACCTACGTACGTCTACATGTTCTCTATCGGCCTGATGGTCGTCGTTGGCTTCGCGAAGCTCGCGACGGGACACCTTGGCTCCGCGCCGACGGCCGCCTATGACCTCGTCGCCGCCCCCGGGCACGCGGACGGGCTGGCGGGGCTGGCGGGTGCTTTCCTGCTCATGCGTGCCTTCTCCTCGGGCTGCGCCGCCCTCACGGGCGTCGAGGCCATCTCAAACGGCGTCCCGATGTTCCGCCGACCCAAGTCGCGCAACGCCGCGACGACCCTGGCCATGCTGGGCGGGATCGCCGCCGCCATGATGATCTCGATCCTCTTCCTCGCGCGCGCCACGGGCGTCAAGATCGTGGAGGACCCTGCTACGCAGCTGACCCTCGACGGCGCGCCGGTCCCCGACAAGACACCCATCGACCCGGCGATCTCTCAGATCGCCTCGGCCGTCTTCGGCCATGGTTCCATCCTCTTCATCCTCATTACCGTCGTCACGGGCTTCATCCTGGTGCTGGCCGGAAACACCGCCTTCAACGGCTTCCCGACCCTGGCCTCGGTCCTCTCGCGCGACTCCTTCTTGCCCCACCAGATGGTGCGCCGCGGCGACCGCCTCTCCTACTCCAACGGCATCGTGGTCCTCACGCTCGCCGCCATCGCGCTGATCGTCGGATTCCAGGCCGAGACCACCCGACTCATCCAGCTGTACGTCGTGGGCGTCTTCATCTCCTTCACGCTCTCGCAGCTGGGCATGATTAAGCACTGGAACAGGCAGCTGCGCACCCGTCAGTCCGGCCAGGAACGTATGGCGGTGCTGCGCTCGCGCGCCGTCAACATCGTGGGTTTCATGATGACCGGCGCGGTCCTCGCCATCGTGCTGGCTACCAAGCTCACGCACGGCGCGTGGATCACGCTGCTCATGATCGCGGTCGCATTCGGCCTCCAGATCTCCATCCACCGCCACTACGAGACGATCAGCAACCAGCTGCGTGTCGACGACTGGCACGCTCGGCGCGCGCTGCCAACCCGCGTGCGCGCCCTCGTCCTGGTGTCCTCGCTCTCGCGTGCCGCGATGCGCGCGATCGCGGCGGCACGCGCCTCTTCGCCCACCTCGATCGAGCTCGTGTCGGTGGTCGCCGACGATGAGGAGGAGAACAAGATCCTGCGCCAGTGGAGGGCGTCGGGCGTTCCGGTGCCTCTCACCCTGCTGTCTGCCCCCTACCGTGACATCTCCTACGTGATCCTTCAGTACGTGCGGAGCAGGCGCCGCGCGATGCCCACCGAGATGCTCGTCATCTACATGCCGCAGTTCCTCGTCACTCACTGGTGGGAGAACTTCGTCCACAACCACTCTGCCCTGCGTCTGCGTGCTGCTCTGCGCACGGTGCCCGGCGTCGTCATCA
>CATWCG010000011.1:0-15779 GCA_958349165.1 uncultured Actinomyces sp.
GAGCAGCTGACTCTTAATCAGCGGGTTGAGGGTTCAAGTCCCCCATGACGCACAGCTTTCCCGGCTTCGGCTGGCGAAAGTCCCGCGTCATTAGCTCAATTGGCAGAGCAGCTGACTCTTAATCAGCGGGTTGAGGGTTCAAGTCCCCCATGACGCACAGCTTTCCCGGCTTCGGCTGGCGAAAGTCCCGCGTCATTAGCTCAATTGGCAGAGCAGCTGACTCTTAATCAGCGGGTTGAGGGTTCAAGTCCCCCATGACGCACAGATAACCGGCCGCTTTCGGGTCATCGGTTTTTCGCATGCTCGGCGCCCACCGCCCAAGCGGTCAGGGGCGCCGACAGGCCGCAACACCAGAAGGCAATGCCACCCCACGCGGGCAGGCGCCCCAAACAGGCCGCAACACCAGACGGCAGCGCGGGTTAGGGTTATGGGACGCTACGTGTTGCTGGAGAGGTCACTTTTCGGCTTGTTGATGCGAGAAAGTCGGTGTTTTAGTTGGTTGGGACCAGCTATGAGGATCGACAAATCGTGTTGCTGACAGAGTGACTATTCGGCTTCGTCGCACGGGAAAGTCACTCTTTTAGCGAGTCGCGTGCGCCCCGTTCCTGCGAATACTGCATCGTGCCCTGTGTGTGGCTGTCCCATGATCGGGTGGAGAGGGGGCCGCAGTCTAGCCCGCGCACATGGGTGCCGCCCGTCCAATACCAGGCCCAATCATCGATAAACCGCCTGACCCTTGCGCTCATGGGTGTCGCAACCTCGCTCTGTTCGGGTAATGGTGGGGGTTTTGCAGCATGAGAAGCCTCGCCGCGGCGTGTCGCCGGCGTGTCGCGCCTCTAATGGTGCAATTCCCCCCGTTTGCTTGCGGTAAGGTCGCGGTTCGGGGCGGTGAGGCGCCCAAACCGCAGACCACCTCGGCGAAAAACGCCGACAACGGGCTGTCGCGGGCAAGGCAGCCTGCGTTGCGGACACAACGGCGCCTGGCCTCGCGTGGAGCGCGCACGCGAACCCGCTATTGCGAGCGCTAACCAGCTATATCACACGTAAACCCGGGACTTGACATCTGCCCGACCAAGCGATGCGCTCTGACCTGGGGCCAAGGCCGGGAAATGGCCCGCCACCAGCGCCTCACCCACGACACAGGCGTGGACGGGTTCTTCGCTCACCCCCACAGCCCCTGGGAGAGAGGAACCAACGACAACACCAACCGGCTCATCCGCCGCTACCTGCCCACAGGAACCCCCATCACCAGCCACCAACCCTACCTCGACGCCATCGCCGACGAGCCGGGCAACTGCCCCAGAGCCCCCCTCGGCTACCGCACCCCAACAGAAGCATTCAACGAACTCATTGCCACCACCCATTGACCCCGCCCGATGTACTTCTTATCGGCAATGTGTATACTGGAAAACCACGAATCATACGCACGCCAGCGATTGGGGAACATCATGAGGAGAAGCCGGAGAGTTCTGGCTACGGGCGCTGGGTTGGCGCTAGTCGCTGCAGGTACCCTCACAATCTTTGTGCCTCGCAGCGCACAAGCCGATGCCGAGCCCTTCGCCCTCTCACAATACGTCTCATCGACAAGCACGACTGTCTGCAATACCGCCCCGGTGATCACGACCTATCACGGTACCGTCGTGCTGGACATTCCGGTCACTACGCTTCTGGCAGGCCACGAGGCCGAAATCCGCGCTGCGGCTGCACAGGGACTCTCCCCTCACGACTCCGGCAACAACTACAACGCCGATATTACGCTGACCGTGAGTGTCCCTGATGCGGTCACGTTGGGGACGTCTCACGCGAAATCTACCTCGTCACTGCTCGCCTACACTTCGTTCTCCCCGAGCGATGACAACACACAGGTCACTGCGAACATCCAGCTCAAGGATCTGAGCTGGCAGCAGCTGCTCGATATCTACGATGCCGAGAAAGCCGACCCGGGCCAGCACACGATCAAGGTCCAGGTCCCCTATGCCGTTGGCACCACTGACCCCACGGAAGCTACTCGACTGGCCAGCGAACAGGTGACCGTGACAGGTACGTTCAACTTCTTCGCATCTCCGACCACTCCCGCTCAGGTCTTTAACTTCGACACGAAGACCCTGGCAGTCGCACAGTCGCCTACAGATTGCTTCGCGTCCGCACCGACCAGGACAACGCGCTGGGTTGACGAAGAAGACGGCCACGACTTGCAGCCCCCGAAGACCGGGCCGAATTTCTTCCAGCCCGCGGGAATTCCCGACTACGAATTCTCCACGTGGGAGTTGTCTTCGGATCGCTTGACCGGTATTTATAAGTACAAGAATGTTTTCGGCTCCCTTCCGGTCAACGGTGATGACCCGGCAATCGACACCGATTTTAAGATCGGTACCGATGAGAACCCCCCAACTCAGAAGGAAGAGATCCAAGCCGAGAGTAAGAACTCGCTTCTGACCATCGAGAACGTCGTTCACTTGGACGACCTTCGAGGCGGACGCATTGCGGATCTCCTCCAGAAATACGAGGAGACGCCCAACGCTTTCGACGATTTTGGCCTGAGGAATGCTCACTTGGGCTTCACAACCCAGATCACTCTTCCGACGCAGCTGAAGTTCTCCGATCCCTCGGCCATCTCGGTAACCGGGCTTCCCCAGGGCTTCTCAGCGACGACAGTGGCAGTTAACGGACAGAGAGCAACGATCACCGTTGACTTCGATAACCCCTATCAGATCACCACTATTGAAGCCCTCAAGGATGCAATGACTGGGCTTCACGGAGAAGCGGTGATCACCATTAAGAAGATTGCGTTTACTGATTCCGCAACTGCCGATTCGGATTACACGATCGATCACCTCACGCAGGGAATCATCTCGGTTGTTGTCGAGAAACAACTCGGTGCTATCGTCAGGCCTGGGTGGCCTTCGCCCGCATGCCCTCCGACTATGGGCGACGACGACCGTGTCGAGCCGGCCGATCCTCGTTCTGTTGTTGGAACACTCTTCGATCCCCCGCAGCCTGCTTGTCCTCCTTCGGGCATCCTTCTGAGCGCCGGGTGGAGGGTACCCATGATGGGTCCTTCTGCCGGGTGGAATGAAGCTCCGCTCATGAAGCACCCCCTGAAGTACACGACCAGCGAGACGCATCCCTACGTGACGCGACTGTCCTTCAAGCAGGGTCCGACACCGACACCGACACCGACACCGACACCAACACCAACGCCGACGCCGACCACGGTCACGCCATCGGTTCCGCCTACTCCTGCAACGCAGCTTGCCAAGACCGGTGCTCTCACCGGCGAGGTGCTGATACTCGCTACCGTAACTGGCGCTATCGGCGCCGCAGCAATGCGGAGGAAACGCTCGTAATTCGCGTGTCATAGCCATAGGCGGGGGTGCCGGTCATTCACCGGCACCCCCGCCTTATTTGTGTTAACGGACAAAACGTGTTGGCTTTGTAGCGACTATTCAGCTTGGTAGTAGGCGAAAGTCGGTGTTGAAGGCGGGTGTTTCATCGTGGCGGCATGACCACCCCCACGTGCCATCACTCATATCCGCGAGTCGTGAGACGCTGTGGCTATTGCACATGTGGCAGCTCGGTCATGGGCGAGGTTCGCAGGCTCGTCGCTGGCGCTCACGAGGCAGCCTGGCGTGCGGCATCCCACCAGCACCCCCGCCAGAAGTCCCGTCGTCACAGAGATGAGCCCCAGCAGCACTGCAAGGCCATCGCCGGGCGGTTTATCCAGGAGTTTCGCATGCAATTCCCCTGGCACCGTATCGCACCACTCATCCACATCGTTGGAATTGCAACGTTTGTAGAAACTGTTGAAAGTTCACCCAATCGAATTGCATGCGAAACTGCTCGACGTGTGCGCACCAACGCGCACGCGGGCCCTCTATTGTGCGCCTGGGCGTCCCTGCCATCGGGTTGACGCGCGGGCGCACCGCAAGACCGAGAGCTTGTCGCTCGCGGATAGATCGTTGAGTCACCGGCTCACGTCAACGGCGCGCGATGGTGGGTGCGTCGTAGACGACGAGGCCGGGGCACCTCGTGGGTAACCCCGGCCTCGGCCTCACGCGATACGCCCGAGCCACGTTCGCATCGCGCCAGGCGAAAACCTCTACAAACTGCCTCAACTGGCCCCTGATATCAGGCGCGGTACCTGCGCAGGGCGATCACCCCAGCGCCGAGGAAACCAATGATGGCCGCCGCACCGGCGAAGGCTCCCGCGACCGTACCCGTGCGTGCGAGCTTCGGAGCAGGCGTCTGCTTCGTGGGGGTGGAGGGCGCGGGCCTGGGCGTCGCGGGCGTGGAAGGTACGGGCGTCGAAGTCACCGAGGGAGTGGGGGCGGGCGTCGCGGGTCTCGAAGGCGCGGGCGTCGCAGTCACCGAGGGAGTGGGAGCGGGCGTCGCGGGCGTGGAAGGCACGGGTGTCGCAGTCACCGAGGGAGTGGGAGCGGGCGTCGCGGGCGTGGAAGGCACGGGTGTCGCAGTCACCGAGGGAGTGGGAGCGGGCGTCGCGGGGGTCGAAGGCGCAGGCGTCGAAGGCGTGGAGGGCGCGGGCGCAGGCGTCGAAGGCGTAGAGCTCGGCTCGGGTGTCGGATTATTCGCCACCTTGCGGATCACGATGTCGGTGTTCGCACCCACGGCGCGCGCGTCGGCGGGGTTATTGGGGTCGACCGTCCCAGCGCCGGCGTCAAGGCCGAAGACGTTTTGGCCGGGGACAATCTCGTAGCCGGCAGGGATCGCCGGGATGGCCGTCGCGGCGGCGCGCGACGGGTCATTCTGATCGTTGACATAGGGCTGTGCCGCGTGCACGGTGCCGTCGGTATCAACGAGACGAACCTTACCGAGGGGCGAGTAGAAGACCTGGCACGCAAAGTGCAAGTCAGGCTGATCCGGATCGAAGTTCATTGCGGGAGCGCTCACTTCCAGCGTGTACTGGCCGGCGACGACGGGACTGGGAAGCATGGAGAGCCCACCGGCGCCTTCGCGCGGAGTGTACTCCTGGCGAGGTTCGATAATGGTGCCGTTGTCATCGGCAAGGTAGCAGGTTGCCGGTCCCGCGACGTCTGCCGCGTAGGCTGGGACCTGCAGGGCACTGGGGATCGCGGCGAGGCTCAAGACAGCCGCGGCAGCGCCGACGCGCACGATCGATGGGGCATGCATGGACGTTGTCCTTTCATGGTCAGATTACACCCACCACCTTACCGGGTATCCACATTCCTGTCTTGTATTCGAGTCTCGAATCGCGCCGATCTGTCACGGCGCTGCACGGCGCATCACTGGTCAGAGTCCGCCCACCTCTCCCCCCACCGGCAGCACCCACACACGCCGCCACCAGGCGCTTCGTCCACGCGTAGAGCACTGAGAACGAGGCCGGGGCACCCACGCGGGCAACCCCGGCCTCGTACATCCAGGTGAGGCGAGTTCAGTGCCCCGGCCAGCTGCGAATCGTCGTCAGCGCGGCCACCGAGTACCGGTCCCACACGCGCCCGCCGACACGCACTGCTCCCTCCAGGATGAGCACCGACCAGGGCAGGGCGACCACGTAAGCGACCCAGAACGGGACCAGGCCGAACGAAGCCAGCGCGAGCAGCACGTAGGACGGGATCTGCAAGACTGCGGTACCCGCGAATCCCGCGAGCTGCATCAGCATCGTCAACAGGAATGAGCCGGTCCCCTTCGTCGCCAACGGCGAGACCCCCGGCGGCTGTACCGGATACACCCAGCGCGCATTCACGACGAGGGTCGTTGCGGCCGCGCCCGAGAAGAGGACGATGCCCATCACCTGGTGGAAGACGAAGTCGGACGCACCAGCCCTCGTGATGGCGTCGTGGATGAGGTATCCGAGCGCCTGGGGCACGAGGACGACGAGGGAACCGACGAGGCGCCCGCGACGTTCCTCCCGGCCGCTCATCCCCGAGGAGATGACAATCCAGGCACCCGTCGAATCGAATTGCATGAGCGCTCCCACGCTCAGGCCCATGGTCACGGGCACGAGATAGAGGAAGATCCCCGTGAAGAGCACCTGCTGCCCATCGACCGCCACGCGCCCCAAGAGTACCCCGATGATCGGGAAGAGAATAGCGAACACCATGTTCATGTTGAGGCGCGGATCCACGATCCAGTAGCGCAGCGTGCGCGCAGCCAGAGACGCCGAGCGCGCGCCGAGGCCGAGGCGCGTGAAGGTGTCGACGCTGCGCAGGCCAGCCGAACGCGACGCCGCGGTCCGTTGGCCTCGCGCTTCCTGCTCGGCGGACTCGTCGATGAGATAACGTCCCTCGTTGATAGCGCGCTGCGCGTCGACACTAATGGGGCCGGCGTAGCCGCTCATGACGGGACGCAGGACGGCCAGCCAGACACGCCAGCCGACAACAGCCGTGGCCAGCGTGACGAGGGCGCGGATGCCGGCGGCACCCCACGCGCCCTCGAGCAGGGAGACAACAACGCCGAAGGGAGCGCCAACGGGCGACCACAGCGCGACGTTCAGCCCGGCGTAGAAGACCTCGGCTGAAAAATTCTCCGACAGGAGCTTCATCCAGTAGCCCAGCGGGGTCAGCAGCGCGAAAAAGGCGATAAAGCCGACCATCGTGACGGCGTCCTTCTTGCCCGAGCTATCGATACGCACCGCGAACCAGGTGCCGACCGCACGCGCCCACAGGACCGCGAGAGGAAGGGTGACGATACCTGCGAGTAGCCACCCGAGGGCTTCAAGCCACTGGGCGCGCCACAACGCAAACCACACGGGAACGAGAAGCGCCATGGCGGACATGACGCCGCCGGGCCCCACAGCGGTCGCAGCGACCAGTGCCGCCCCCAGTCGCTTGCTCGGCCCCACGTAGGGCGACAAGCGCACGGGATCGAGTGAGTTGTCCATCGAGGCAAACGCAATGGGCAGGATCAGCCACAGGACGACGACAACGGGACCCACGATGGGAAGGAACGGCGTTGCCAGGTCGGCCTCGTCGGATCGGGCGAGGAACGCTGCCCCCACGAGCACGGACGCATAGATCCCACCGAAGTACAGGACGCCGAGGGCGGCCAGCACCAGCACGGCAGTCTGGCGGCGAACCGTGTTCCAGATGATGCGGAGCTTGAGGCGAATCAGTTGCCCAACCACGACAGGCCTTCCTCGGAGTGAACGCCGCCGACCAGGGAGGTGAAGCGCTCCCCCAGGTCCCCGCCCTGGGCGACCTCGTCGGTGGTGCCGGCGACGAGCACACGCCCCTTGTCGATGATCGCGACGTGCGTGCACAGCTGCTGGACGGTCGCCATCACATGCGAGGACAGGATGACGGTGCCACCCCGGCGGGTGTAGTCGGTGAGGATCTGGCGGATGTTGGCCGCGGAAACGGGGTCCACGGCCTCGAAGGGCTCATCGAGGACGAGGACACGCGGGGAATGAATGAGGGCGGCGGCCAGCGCGATCTTCTTCGTCATACCCGCCGAGTAGTCGCCGATCAGCTTCTTGCCCGCCTCGGTAAGATCAAGGGCTGCGAGGAGCTCGTGTGCGCGCTCGCGGGCGGTGGAGGCGTCCAGCCCGTGGAGCATGGCGACGTGGACGAGGAAGTCGGGGCCGGACAGGCGGTCGAGGAGGCGCATGCCGTCGGGCATGACTCCGAGGAGGCCGCGCGCCCGCTGGGTGTCGCCCCACACGTCGACGCCGTGCACGTAGGCGGTGCCGCGGTCGGGGGTGAGCAGGCCGGTGGCCATTGTCAGCGTCGTGGTCTTTCCGGCGCCGTTGGGGCCGACGATCCCGTAGAAGGACCCGGTGGGAATGTCGAGGGAGAGGTCCGCGACGGCGATGAGGTTGCCATAAATCTTGACGAGGCCTCGGATGGCCAGTGCGGTGTCGTCCCCGACGGGAACGGCGGGGGCCGCGGGCTGCGAATCGGACACGAGAGACTCCTTCACGCGTTGAAATACGCGCCGATTCTACGGCGGCATTGTGACGCTTGCGGACTCAGTCTCAGGACGCGACCGCGCGACCAGCGGCGCAAGAGTTCCTATCGAGCGCTAATGACAACGTTAAGCCCCTGGTCCGGGTGATATGTCCACGTTGCCCTGTAGGAGCCCCATGTCTCTTCCCGAGTACCATCGATTGCCCGCGTCGTCTCCATGCGTTGCATGAGCGACTCGGGAGCATCCAACTCCCGAAGAACGCAACTGAGGGTGACGACACTCATTCCCGGCTGCTTGTTGCCAAAGGTATTCATCACCAGGCTGGAGCCGTCAGCTGCCACCGTCGCATGAGGAGCTGCCTTGCAGGCAGTGACAGCAGTAGCAAACTCTTGTTTCTGACCACCGACCAGCATGGCCAGAGCAACGACCGACGCGACAGTAGCGAAGATTCCAGCAATGAATCCAAGGACGAACATTCCGAGCCCAAGTTTCCAGCGCCGCTTCTTACGGGGAGCCTCACGGGATTCCGAACGGGTATCCGCCTGTTCATAGTGATAGGCCAGAACGTGACGTCGACGCGCGTCTTCGACTTCCTCGGCGGGCACGTACATCTGCTCGACGGACACGAGGCGCGGAGCCGGCCTCGCAGGAGCCGCAGAGAATGCAATACCCTCGCAGTCTCTATAAGAGCGTTCCTCACCTCGCCGACGGCCGCCATACCGAGACGAGTCGCGAGCCAGCTCAACAGAGGGCTCGTCGTAATGCGCGTATTCCCTCTCGGGCGCCGCCTGCTGCTCACGGGGAGCGAAAGGACTTGATTGCAGCGCCTGCGACGCGCGATCCTCATTCGACACACGACGCCTCGCATTGCGCGCACTCAGCGCCGAAGAAGATTCGTTTCCTCCCGGTCGCGGATACTCCCATGCAGGCTGGCCGCCACGATACCGATATGCGTCTGGCGTATGTGCTCCCATGAGTCCTCCATTGGCGGGAACCTATTAATTACTCACCAATCATACGCTGGGATTACTCAAAAAGCAAGGATATTCAACAATGCCAGCGGCGTGACACATGCGAAGCACACATCCCATCGGCCTCCCATCACCTCTAGGCACGACCAACATATTGCCACGACCAACCGTCGCAATGAACAGACGATAACCACGCAACTACTTCCGAAGCCTTCACCACCCCGAGGTTCACACAAACGGCAGCGAAGACCCTAACGACAGCGAGAGACTATGTCGCCACTAAGCCCCCCATAGGCATCCACAGAGCCAACAAACACGCCGCCAGCAGAACCAACAGCACCTCGCGAAGAAACCCCGGACGAGCGCGACACGTACAGCGCGACAACAAACACCGCCACGAGCAGGAGGGCCGACACGAAGCCGAGGAGAAACATGACCAGGCCTCGGCGCGAGCGCTTCTTGCGACGAGGAAGGTCGCGGCGCAGGGGCAGGCGGTCGACACTCTCATCGTCACCGCCGGAGGCGAGGGCATCGCCCCGACCTCGCCCCTGGGGCTCGGTGGCGCGCGTGTACGCCTGGTCGGCAGAGACGAGCCTGTGCGCGTGAGCGGCTCGTCGACTGAGCGCGACATCTGCGCGAGAGGGGACCCCCCGGCCACCCTCACTGACAGAGAAGTCACTCTCTTCATCCTGGGGACGGTCGAAGCCGGAGACGACCGGCTCGTCGAAGTGGGCGTATTCCCGCGCGGGGGCAGCCTGCGGGCGCGAGGCAAAGCCGCGCTGGTCGGCCGTAAGATCGGCGTCGGGGGCGAATCGGCTGGTCGGAACGGCTGGCGCTGCGTCCGCGTCGGCAGGCCTCGGCGCGGCGGCAGACTCAACGCTACGCGCAGCAGCGGGTTCGTCACCGCGCACGGCGGCGGACTCGGCGGCAGGACGGGCAGCAGCGGGCGCGGGATGACGAGGCTCGGGCGCGCTGGTCGTGCGCGGCGCCGCGTCCTGGGCGGGCGCGGGAGTCGGGGCCGGTTGGCTGTGGGGCGGGACGACGGCGATGACGGTGCGCTCGACCGCGGGGGCAATGGCACCCACCTGCGGCGCTTCCATCACGGTCGCAGGTTTGGGAGTGGGAGCTGGCGTGCGCGTGCGTCGAATGACGGGTGTCGGGGCGGTAACGACCGAGGCCGGGGCCGCCGGACCCGAGAAACGGCCCGGAAGGGTGGGTTGTTCGCTCAGCCGCGTGGCGACGCCGCCGGGATAGTCGCGAGTGTCCGCGCCTGCGTCGACTCGATACGCGTCCGGCGTTGCTGCCTTCATAGCCCCTCCATCAACAAAACACTTGCACTTGTCGAACAAGCATACTTGTCGATTACTCAGGAAGCAACAGGGTTAGTCAATCCCGAGGGCCTTGCGCAGGCGCGCGACATGACCGGTCGCCTTGACGTTGTACTGGGCCAGAGCCACCGTGCCGTCGGGGCTGACGACCACGGTCGAACGGATGATACCGACATAGGTGCGCCCGTAGTTCTTCTTCTCGCCCCACGCACCCCAGGCCTCGAGAATCTCATGATCCGGGTCGGAGGCGAGCGGGAAGGTCAGGGACTGCTTCTCCGTGAAACGCTCGAGGGCGGCCATCGAGTCAGCAGACACCCCGATAACGGAGTAGCCCGCTCCCTGCAGCGAGGCGAGCGAATCTCGGAAATCGCAGGCCTCCTTCGTGCATCCCGGCGTCGAGGCTTTCGGGTAGAAGTACACGACGACGCCGCGCGAGGAGGCGGCGAGCAGATCCGACAGGGACAGGGTCCCCTGGGTGGTGTGGGCGGTAAAGTCGGGGGCCTTCTGGCCAATCTCCAAAGCGCTCATGACCACAGTGTGTCCGCGCCTGCGTCGACTCGATACGCGTCCGGCGTTGCTGCCTTCATAGCCCCTCCATCAACAAAACACTTGCACTTGTCGAACAAGCATACTTGTCGATTACTCAGGAAGCAACAGGGTTAGTCAATCCCGAGGGCCTTGCGCAGGCGCGCGACATGACCGGTCGCCTTGACGTTGTACTGGGCCAGAGCCACCGTGCCGTCGGGGCTGACGACCACGGTCGAACGGATGATACCGACATAGGTGCGCCCGTAGTTCTTCTTCTCGCCCCACGCACCCCAGGCCTCGAGAATCTCATGATCCGGGTCGGAGGCGAGCGGGAAGGTCAGGGACTGCTTCTCCGTGAAACGCTCGAGGGCGGCCATCGAGTCAGCAGACACCCCGATAACGGAGTAGCCCGCTCCCTGCAGCGAGGCGAGCGAATCTCGGAAATCGCAGGCCTCCTTCGTGCATCCCGGCGTCGAGGCTTTCGGGTAGAAGTACACGACGACGCCGCGCGAGGAGGCGGCGAGCAGATCCGACAGGGACAGGGTCCCCTGGGTGGTGTGGGCGGTAAAGTCGGGGGCCTTCTGGCCAATCTCCAAAGCGCTCATGACCACAGTGTATCGACCGCCATTGCCCCGGGGCGACCCGATACGAACATTGTGCGCGAGATGGGACTCGAACCCACACGTCAAAGACACTGGAACCTAAATCCAGCGCGTCTGCCAATTCCGCCACTCGCGCGCGCACCCAAGTCTAGCCGATGGGCGCGGCCACGTCCGAACACGCGCAGGCACGAGGCCGGCGAACGTTCACCTCAGCGCGCGGTCGCGTTGATGGTCCCCTCGCCGAGCACTCGACTCCCCCGGTAAACGACCATCGACTGGCCCCGGGCCACCCCGCGCGCGCTCCCCTCAAGCACGACGCTGATGGTCCCCGTCTCCCGATCCCGCGTCAGCGACGCGACGGGAATGGGTGTGCCGTGCGCGCGCAGCTGCACGAAGAGGTTGGTCGCCTCCGACCCGTCGTCGTCGGATGCAAGCCAGACGGCGTCCGTCGCCGAGATGCGAGAGATAGACAGCAACTCGGAGGCGCCGACCACGACCTGGTTCGTCTCCGGCCTGGTCTCGAGGACGTAACGGGGGCGCCCATCGGGGGCTGGAGAGCCGATGCCCAGGCCCTTGCGCTGGCCCACCGTGTAGTTCCAGTAGCCCTCGTGACGGCCGAGCACCTCGCCGTCGGGGGTGACGATGTCGCCCTCGGAGGCGCCCAGGTGGGCGCGCAGGAAGCCCTGCGTGTCCCCGTCGGGGATGAAGCAGATGTCGTAGGAGTCCGGCTTGTTGGACACGCCCAGGCCCAGGCGCTCGGCCTCGGCGCGCACCCACGCCTTGTTGGGCGCGTCGCCGAGCGGCAGGACGACGCGGGTCAGTTCCTCGGGTCCCATGACGGCCAGCACGTAGGACTGGTCTTTGAGGCTGTCGGCGCCGCGGTGCAACTCGGGGCCGGCCGCTCCGTCCACGATGGCTGCGTAGTGGCCGGTGCACACCGCGTCGAAACCGAGGGCGCGGGCGCGGGCGGCGAGCTCACGGAACTTCACGAACTCGTTGCAGCGCACGCACGGGTTGGGGGTGCGCCCGGCCCGGTACTGCTCGACGAAGTCGGTGATGACGGTCTGCTCGAATTCGCTCGCCAGGTCCCACACGTAGAAGGGGATGCCGATGATCTCGGCGGCACGGGCCGCGTCCCCGGCGTCCTCAATGGAACAGCATCCGCGCGAGCCAATGCGACACTCCTGCGGCTGGGAGGACAGGGCCATGTGGACGCCGACCACCTCGTGGCCGGCCTCGACCGCTTTCGCGGCGGCGACGGCGGAGTCCACGCCACCGGACAGTGCTGCCAGGACTCGCATGCTCAGCGCTCCTCGTTTCGTTCGTTGCGCACGTGGGCGACGCCGTCCAGGGCTGCGCCCGCTCGCATCGCGGCGGGCAGAGCGGACAGGAAGGCGTCGATATCGTCGCGGGTCGTCTCGCGTCCAAGGGAGACACGCAGGACGCCGAGCGCCTGCTCTTCCGTGCGCCCCATCGCCATGACGATATCGGAGGGACGAGTGACACCCGCGTGGCACGCGGACCCCGCGGACACCGCAATGCCGGCCATGTCGAAGGCCATGAGGACGGCCTCGGGGCGGGCGGTGGGCAGGGACAGGTGGATGATCGCCGGGCACGAGGCCGACTCCCCCACCGTCGGGGACACCCCGTCGGGCAGGTGGGCCAACAGGTGCGCGCGCAGGTCGGCAGCGCGGGCAGCAAAGGCGGCGCGCTCGGAGACGACCTCGGTGAGCGCGGCGGCGAAGGCGCACGCGCCCGCGACGTCGGGGGTGCCCGAGCGGATCGAGCGCTCGTGTCCGCCTCCCGGGCGGTCGGTCACCATCGGGATGCCGCGCCGGACGAGCAGCGCACCGATCCCGGCAGGGGCTCCGACCTTGTGACCGCCGACGCTCATGAGGTCCAGTCCGAGGCCCGCAAATGAGACGTCCACGGTCGACAGGGCCTGGGCGGCGTCGCTGTGGGCGAGGCCGCCTGCCCGGTGCGCGAGCGCGACACAGTCGGCGACCGGTTGAATGGTGCCGATCTCTGAGGACACGAGGGCCATGGAGGCGACCGCGAGGCGACCGTCCCACGACGGCGGCGCGTCGTGGCCAGAAACCACGGGCAGTACCGACAGGCCGCCGGCGTCCACCGGCAGAATCTCCCAGTCAAACCCGTCACGGCACGCGACCTCACGCTGGTGGGCGACGGCGTCGTGCTCGACGCCCGAGACGACGATGAGGGTGCGGGACTCCTCGCGCGCGCGCGTGCCCCGGGCTGCCGCCACGACACCCAGCGCGTCGGATTCGGTGGCCCCGGAGGTGAAGACGACCTCGTGAATGTCGGCCCCCAGTGCGGCCGCGACCTGCTCGCGCGCGTCGTCGAGCATGCGACGGGCCCGCCGCCCTCCGAAGTGGAGAGCGGCGGGGTTGCCGGGGGCCTGGGCCAGGTCGCGCTGGACGCGCGTCCACGCGTCGAGCGCGCACTCGCGCAACGGCGTCGTGGCCGCGTGGTCGAGGTAGACACTCACGCCTGGGAGCGCGCCTCCTCGATGATCGCCAGGGCGGCGGGGACGACCTCGCTCACGTCACCGACCACGCCGAAGTCCGCGATCTCGAAGATCGGGGCATCCGGGTCGTCGCACACGGCAACGATGTGGGCGGCGGACTGCATGCCCACCGTGTGGTGAATGGCGCCGGACACACCCAGGCCGATGTAGAGGTTGGGGGTGACGGTCAGGCCGGTCTGGCCGATCTGTTCGCTACGGGGCGCCCAGCCCTCGTCGCAGGCGACGCGGGTCGCACCCACGGCTCCGCCGAGGACGTCCGCGAGGGATTGAACCAGCCCAAAGTCGCCGTCCACGCCGCGGCCACCGCACACGACGGTCGAGGCGTCGGTCAGGGACACGCCCTCATCCTCGTCGGCCACGCTGGAGACCACCTCGACCGCGCTGGCCTCGGGGCTCAGCTCGACCGCGAGGGGCTCGGGGGTCAGGGAGACGGGCGAGGCGACGGGGGCCTCGTCGATGATTCCGGAGGCGATGCCAACGATGGGGGTCTGGCCCTCGAGCACGATGCCCATCGACCAGGAGCCACCCAGAGCAGTCTTGCCGACCTGAAGGACGCCGCCGTCGAAGGAAACGGAGGCGGCACCAGAGATGACGCCGGCCTCGGTCAGGGCGGCGACGCGCCCGGCGATCTCACGACCGCGGTAGTCGGAACACAGCAGCACCAGGCCGAACGAGTCGGTGCCCAGCGCGGCGATGACCGCGTCGGAGGCGACCACCGAGGAATGACCGGAGGGACCCAGGTCCGCGTGCAGGAGGCGGGTCGCACCCAGCTCGGCCAGCGCGGCCGCATCGGGGACGGACGCCACGGAAAGCGCCACCACGTCGCCGGATGTCAGGGACGACGCCAGCGTGAGAGCCTGGCGAGCCAGGGAGGTCAGGTGCGCCCCGGACTGGTCTGCCAGGACGAGGATCGGGGAACTCATCTGCTGCGTCATGTCACTTCACCACCGAAAGAATGTAGTCGGCCAGCGCACGCCCGCCCTCGCCGGCGTCCTGAATAATCGTGCCGGAACCGTCGCGCACGTTCTCCTCGCTGAAAGTCACGGAGGTCAGCGCACGGCGCATAACGAGGGCCTCACCACCGGGAACCTCGACGAGGTCGTCAATACCCCACTGGTCGAGGGGCTTCTTGCGGGCGGCCTTCATCGCGGCGAAGGCCGGGTAACGAGGCTCGTTGATCTGGTCGGTGACGGAGACGACGGCGGGCAGCGCGGCGCGCAGCGTCTCGGTGAAGCCGTCAACGGAGCGCTCAATCGTGACGGCGCCGTCCGCGACGCTCAGGGTACGAGCCAGGCCCAGCAGCGGCATGTGCGCCTTGGCGGCCAGGGCGCCGGGCAGCATGGAGGTCATCGCGTCCAGCGACGCCATGCCGGTGACGACCAGGTCGACGGGGCCACATTCTTCGCTGACCTTCGCGATCGCAACGGACAGCACCGACGCGGTCGTGATGACGTCGGAGCCCTCGAGGAACTCGTCGGAGACTAAGAAGGCGCGGTCCGCGCCCATCTGCAGGGCGCGCATGAGCGCGTCCTCGGCGTCCTCGGGGCCCATCGTCAGGGCGATGACCTCGGCCTCGCGGCCGGCGTCTTCCTCGGCTTCTTTCATCTGGACGGCTGCCTCAATGGCGTTTTCGTCCAGCTCGTTGAGCACATCGTCCTCACCGCGCACCAGGCGGCCGCCCTCAAAACGGCGTTCGGACTGCATGTCCGGGACATGCTTCACACACACGACAATTCTCATGGCTTCTAGCGTGCCACATTCCGCGCCCCCCGCCCATATGAGGGTCACCTCACCGGCACATGCCGCAGTCCGCGCCCCTCACCCGGAGTAGGTGGACCTCAATCGCGCGTGCGCCTCGTCATAGGCCTTTCTTCCCATCAATCCGACCGGCATGTGAGTGGTCCCGTATGATAGGAGG
>CATWCG010000012.1:0-15223 GCA_958349165.1 uncultured Actinomyces sp.
CGGGCCCCTCCGCGTCGCGAATAGCGTGACACGAGTACTGAAAGCTGCTGAGAGAGTGTCGAAGACGGGCAGACGCATCGCGGCAGGAGAAAGACGAGCCACCCCTGTACTCAACGGCGTGAGCGCTCCCGGCCACGGCCTCGTCGATGAGGGCGGAACCACACGTCAGCCCCTTTGACGAACGGCGACGTTTCCCACTATCCTTGAGGGTGGTTCCCGCCTCTGTGGAACCTCTGTGCCCGGGAAACCGGGAGCGGGCTCCGTCCGTCGGAGCTCCGGGCGTCATTCTCTGACCCTCGTGGTTATCATGGCGCGCCGGCCCCCAGCGGACACGTGTGCCCACATGGGGGTTGCGCAGTCGCGGAAGACTGACAATCAGGGCCACCCCTCGACGTGAGGGGAGGCCGCCGACGGAAAGAAACTGGAGACCCAGTGCCTACCATTCAGCAGCTCGTCCGCAAGGGACGTGTCTCGAAGCGCGCAAAGGTGAAGACCCCCGCGCTGAAGGGCTCCCCCCAGCGTCGCGGCGTGTGCACCCGCGTGTACACCACCACGCCGAAGAAGCCGAACTCGGCTCTGCGAAAGGTCGCTCGTGTGCGCCTTTCGTCCGGCATCGAAGTCACCGCGTACATCCCCGGTGAGGGCCACAACCTGCAGGAGCACTCGATCGTGCTCGTGCGCGGTGGTCGTGTGAAGGACCTGCCCGGCGTGCGTTACCGCATCGTCCGCGGCTCGCTCGACACCCAGGGTGTCCGCGGCCGTCAGCAGGCTCGTTCCCGTTACGGCGCGAAGAAGGAGAAGAAGTAATGCCTCGTAAGGGCCCCGCTCCCCGTCGCCCCCTCGTCGATGACCCGGTTTACGGCTCCAAGGTCGTGACCCAGCTGGTCAACCGCGTCCTCCTCGACGGCAAGAAGACCGTCGCCGAGCGCATCGTCTACGGCGCACTTGAAACCGTTCGTGAGCGCACCGAGCAGGAGCCCGTCTCCGTGCTCAAGCGCGCCCTCGAGAACATTCGCCCGGCCCTCGAGGTCCGCTCCCGCCGCGTCGGCGGTGCGACCTACCAGGTCCCCGTCGAGGTTCGCCCCGCGCGCGCCACGACGCTGGCCCTGCGCTGGCTGGTCGACTTCTCGCGTCAGCGTCGCGAGAAGACCATGACCGAGCGTCTCGCCAACGAGATCCTCGACGCCTCCAACGGCCTCGGTGCCGCCGTGAAGCGTCGTGAGGACATGCACAAGATGGCTGAGTCCAACCGCGCCTTCGCGCACTACCGCTGGTGACGTAACGACGAGGCCTGGGCAACCGGGCCTCGTCTCACGCAGCAAGAACACCCATTACTTCGAACGAAGGAACCACACTCGTGGCACTAGAGGTGCTGACGGATCTCAACAAGGTCCGCAACATTGGCATCATGGCTCACATCGATGCCGGCAAGACGACCGTGACGGAACGCATCCTGTTCTACACGGGCATCAACTACAAGATCGGCGAGACGCACGACGGCGCCTCGACGACCGACTGGATGGAACAGGAAAAGGAACGCGGCATCACGATTACGTCCGCCGCCGTGACCTCTTTCTGGAACGGTAACCAGATCAACATCATCGACACCCCCGGTCACGTTGACTTCACCGTTGAGGTTGAGCGCTCGCTGCGCGTCCTCGACGGCGCTGTCGCCGTGTTCGACGGCAAGGAGGGCGTTGAGCCCCAGTCCGAGACCGTGTGGCGTCAGGCCGACAAGTACGACGTTCCCCGTATCTGCTTCATCAACAAGATGGACAAGATGGGCGCCGACTTCTACTTCTCGGTTGGTACCATCCGCGACCGCCTGCACGCGACCCCGATCGTCATGCAGCTCCCGATGGGCGCCGAGAACGACTTCGTCGGCAACATCGACCTGCTGACCATGGAGGCCCTGACCTACCCGGCCAAGGACGACAAGGGCAACGACACGCTCGGCTCCATCGTCGAGCGCGGCCCGATCCCCGCCGAGTACCAGGAAAAGGCTGAGGAGTACCGCGAGGCGCTCGTTGAGGCCGCCGCCGAAGGCTCCGACGAGCTGACCGAGGCCTACCTGGAGAACGGCGAGCTCACGATCGAGCAGATCAAGGAAGGCATCCGCCTCCTGACCATTTCCTCGCGTGCGTTCCCCGTCTACTGCGGTACCGCCCTGCGCAACATGGGTGTGCAGCCCGTCCTCGACGCCGTCGTGGACTTCCTGCCCTCCCCGCTCGACATCGGCGACGTTCGCGGCTTCCTCCCCGGCTCTGAGACCGAGGAAGAGACCGAGGTTCGTCACCCCGACGAGAAGGAACCCTTCTCTGCTCTGGCGTTCAAGATCGCCGCTCACCCCTTCTACGGCAAGCTCACCTTCATCCGCGTGTACTCCGGTAAGGTCGAGTCCGGCTCCCAGGTCCTCAACTCGACCAAGGGCAAGAAGGAGCGCATCGGCAAGATCTTCCAGATGCACTCCAACAAGGAGAACCCCGTCGACGTGGCACACGCCGGCCACATCTACGCGGTGATCGGCCTCAAGGACACCACGACCGGTGACACGCTGTGTGCGATCGACAAGCCGATCGTCCTCGAGTCGATGACGTTCCCCGCCCCCGTTATCCAGGTCGCCGTCGAGCCCAAGTCGAAGGCCGACCAGGAGAAGATGGGCGTCGCCATCCAGAAGCTCGCGGAAGAGGACCCGACGTTCACCGTCGAGCTCGACGCCGAGACCGGCCAGACCATCATCGGTGGTATGGGTGAGCTCCACCTCGACATCATCGTCGACCGTATGCGTCGCGAGTTCAAGGTCGAGGCCAACGTGGGTAACCCGATGGTTGCCTACCGCGAGACCATCCGCAAGAAGGTCGAAAAGTACGAGTACACGCACAAGAAGCAGACCGGTGGTTCCGGTCAGTTCGCGCGCGTCATCATCGCCCTGGAGCCCCTCCCGGCCGACTCCGAGGAAGAGTACATGTTCGAGGACAAGGTCACCGGTGGCCGCGTTCCTCGCGAGTACATTCCGTCGGTCGACGCGGGCATCAAGGACGCCATGCAGTCCGGCGTTCTCGCCGGCTACCCGATGGTCGACATCAAGGCCACGCTGCTCGACGGCGCCTACCACGAGGTTGACTCCTCCGAAATGGCGTTCAAGGTTGCTGGCTCGATGGCGCTGAAGGAAGCCGCCAAGAAGGCTAACCCCGTCCTCCTCGAGCCGATCATGGCCGTCGAGGTTCGTACTCCCGAGGAGTACATGGGCGACGTCATCGGCGACCTCAACTCTCGTCGTGGCCAGATCTCGTCGATGGACGAGCAGCACGGCGTGCGCGTCGTCAAGGCTCAGGTGCCGCTGTCCGAGATGTTCGGATACGTGGGCGACCTGCGCTCCAAGACGCAGGGCCGCGCTGTCTACTCCATGGAGTTCGACAGCTACGCCGAGGTTCCGCGCGCCGTCGCGGATGAGATCGTCGGCAAGTCTCGGGGCAACTGAGTCCCACCGGGGGCTCGCGGGGCAGGTCACCTGCCCTGCGAGCCGCCTCACACACAAGTAAACCCAGTAGGTCTCAAGCCCCAGTGGTGTTAAAGTGGCACCTAGCCGTAGGCTGAGAATATCTACCCGAGTCCAGGAGGACACAAGTGGCGAAGGCCAAGTTTGAGCGCACCAAGCCGCACGTCAACATCGGCACGATTGGTCACGTTGACCACGGCAAGACGACGCTGACGGCAGCTATCACCAAGGTGCTGCACGACAAGTACCCCGATCTGAACGAGTACACCCCCTTCGATCAGGTCGACAACGCTCCCGAGGAGCGCGATCGTGGTATCACGATCAACGTCTCCCACGTCGAGTACCAGACCGAGAAGCGCCACTACGCGCACGTTGACGCCCCCGGCCACGCCGACTACGTCAAGAACATGATCACCGGTGCGGCCCAGATGGACGGCGCCATCCTCGTTGTCGCCGCCACCGACGGCCCCATGGCCCAGACCCGCGAGCACGTTCTGCTCGCCCGTCAGGTCGGCGTGCCCACCATCCTCGTCGCTCTGAACAAGTCCGACATGGTCGACGACGAAGAGATGATGGAACTGGTCGAGGAAGAGGTGCGCGACCTGCTCGAGTCCCAGGACTTCGACCGCGACGCCCCGATCATCCAGGTCTCCGCTCTCAAGGCCCTCGAGGGCGACCCGGAGTGGGTTGCCAAGGTCGAGGAGCTCATGGACGCGGTGGATGAGTACATCCCCACCCCCGAGCGCGACATGGACAAGCCCTTCCTCATGCCCATCGAGGACGTCTTCACGATCACCGGCCGTGGCACGGTCGTCACCGGTCGTGTTGAGCGTGGCAAGCTGCCCATCAACTCCGAGGTCGAGATCCTCGGTATCCGTGAGCCCCAGAAGACCACGGTGACCGGCATCGAGATGTTCCACAAGTCGATGGACGAGGCCTGGGCGGGCGAGAACTGTGGTCTGCTGCTCCGTGGCACCAAGCGCGACGAGGTCGAGCGTGGCCAGGTTGTGGCCGTCCCCGGCTCCATCACGCCTCACACGGACTTCGAGGGCCAGGTCTACATCCTCAAGAAGGAAGAGGGCGGCCGTCACAACCCGTTCTTCTCCAACTACCGTCCGCAGTTCTACTTCCGTACCACGGACGTGACCGGCGTCATCACCCTCCCCGAGGGCACCGACATGGTCATGCCTGGCGACACCACCGAGATCTCCGTGCAGCTGATCCAGCCCATCGCCATGGAGCCCGGCCTCGGCTTCGCCATCCGTGAGGGTGGCCGCACCGTTGGTTCCGGTCGTGTCACCAAGATCATCAAGTGAATCACCCACTGAGTTCTGCTCAGATATGATTCGCTGCTGATCCAGCGGCATTGAGGGCCCCGCCTCTTCTAAGAGGCGGGGCCCTTCGCTGTCGTCCGTGTGAGGCTAGCCCGATGCGCGGCGGCGTGGGTGCGAGCAGCGCGTGCCGCCGGCATGTGACCTCTGTGACCACCGTGAGGCGAGTGGTTCCTGTTGATCCGCGATACATCGCGTACTCGCGCGGCTGCGCCACTGCCTCGTCCCTTCGCTGTGACCAATGCCCGGTTGCGACACGCCCGAGTGCGGGGTACGGTAGTTTCTTGGTGACGGTCGGGCTGTCACGTGCAGCCCTGGCCCCAACTACCGCCACTCTGTCGGTGGTTTCACATGCGAGAACGCCTCGTAGGGTTTGTACTCGCAGGTGGAACTCTGACAGAATGGCACGGATGCCCCAGCGTCTCTGGGGTGGTCCATGCGTGCCATCACGCATGGATCGGGCAATATGCCCAAGATCTTTGGACAAGACGTCGGTCCATCGCGAGCAATCGCGAGCACAACGGCTGCGACACGCCCGAGTGCGGGGACCGGCGGCGAATCTGTACGAGAAGAGGTAAGACGGCATGGCGGGACAGAAGATCCGCATCCGGCTCAAGTCGTATGACCACGAGGTCATCGACAGCTCCGCGCGCAAGATCGTGGACACCGTACAGCGTGCTGGCGCCACGGTCGTGGGCCCGGTGCCGCTGCCGACCGAGAAAAACGTGTTCGTCGTTATTCGGTCGCCCCACAAGTACAAGGACAGCCGCGAGCACTTTGAAATGCGCACGCACAAGCGGCTCATCGACATCATCGACCCGACCCCCAAGGCCGTCGACTCGCTCATGCGCCTCGACCTGCCTGCGGACGTCAACATCGAGATCAAGCTCTGAGGACATCTGCAATGACTAACAAGAAGCAGCACGCTGCCGCGCCCGTCAAGGCGCTGCTCGGCCGCAAGATCGGCATGACCCAGGTGTGGGACGCCGACGGCCACCTCGTGCCCCTGACTGTCGTGCAGGTCGGCACCAACGTCGTCACCCAGGTTCGCACCGAAGAGGTCGACGGCTACTCCGCTATCCAGCTTGGCTTCGGTGAGATCGACTCCCGTAAGGTCACCAAGCCCCTGCAGGGCCACTTCGAGAAGGCCGGGGTTGCCCCCCGTCGCCACCTCGCCGAGGTCCGCACCTCCGAGCACGACTCCTACGAGCTCGGCCAGGAACTCGACGCCGCCACCTTCGAGGTCGGCCAGTCCGTCGACGTTTCCGGCACCACCAAGGGCAAGGGCTTCGCCGGCGTTATGAAGCGTCACGGCTTCGCCGGTGTTTCCGCCTCCCACGGTGCGCACCGCAACCACCGCAAGCCCGGTTCCATCGGCGCCTGCGCAACCCCCGGTCGCATCTTCAAGGGCCTGCGCATGGCCGGCCGCATGGGTGGCAACCGTCGTACTGTTCAGAACCTGACGATCCAGGCCGTGGACACCGAGAAGGGCCTGCTGCTCATCAGCGGCGCCATCCCGGGCCCCAAGAACGGCGTGGTCCTGGTTCGCTCCTCCGTGAAGGGTGCGTGATCATGGCTGACGATCGTAACGTTGACGTCATCGACCTCAAGGGCAAGAAGGCGGGTACCGTCGTTCTCCCCGGTTCGATCTTTGACGTCCCCACCAACATTCCGCTGATGCACCAGGTTGTCGTCGCTCAGCTTGCGGCCGCCCGTCAGGGCACGCACGCGACGAAGACCCGCGGTGAGGTCGCCGGCGGCGGCAAGAAGCCGTTCCGCCAGAAGGGCACCGGTAACGCCCGCCAGGGCTCCATCCGCGCGCCTCACTTCACCGGCGGCGGCATCGTCCACGGCCCTCAGCCGCGTGACTACGACCAGCGCACCCCCAAGAAGATGAAGCAGGGCGCCCTGCGCTCCGCTCTGTCCGATCGTGCGCGCGCCGACCGCATCCACGTTGTCACCGCCCTGTTCGAAGGCGACAAGCCCTCGACCAAGGCCGCTCTCGCCGCCCTGCGCGCGATCGTCGAGGACCGTCAGGCTCTCGTCGTCCTCGAGCGTGGCAACGAACTGACCGCGCTGTCCCTGCGCAACGTTCCCGAGGTTCACGTCCTGTGGGCCGACCAGCTGAACACGTACGACGTCCTGGACGCCGATGACATCGTCTTCACGCAGGCCGCCCTTGAGTCCTTCCTCGGTACCAAGGAGGAGACCAAGTGAGCACGATCGAAGCGGGTAAGAACCCCCGCGACATCATCCTGAAGCCGGTCACCACCGAGAAGTCGCTCGCCCTCATGGACCTGGGCAAGTACACCTTCGAGGTTGACCCCCGCGCGAACAAGACCGAGATCAAGATTGCCCTGGAGCGTATCTTCAGCGTCAAGATCGGTTCCATCGCGACCCAGAACCGCAAGGGCAAGACCTACCGCACCCGCAACGGGATCGGTAAGCGCAAGGACGTCAAGCGTGCCATCGTCACCGTGCGTGAGGGCACCATCGACATCTTCGGCGATCAGGCCTGAGGACCGAAGGGACATTTGAACAATGGGAATTCGCAAGTACAAGCCCACGACTCCGGGCCGTCGCTTCTCGTCCGTCTCTGACTTCGTCGAGATCACGCGCGACACCCCCGAGAAGTCGCTGCTGCGCCCGCTGCACAAGACCGGTGGCCGCAACAACAACGGCCGCGTGACCTCCCGCCACCGCGGCGGCGGCCACAAGCGCCAGTACCGCGTGATCGACTTCCGTCGTCACGACAAGGACGGCGTCCCGGCGACGGTCGCTCACATCGAGTACGACCCCAACCGCACCGCTCGCATCGCCCTCCTGCACTACGCGGACGGCGAGAAGCGCTACATCCTCGCTCCGACCGGCCTCAAGCAGGGCGATCACATCGAGGCTGGCGTTGGCGCCGACATCAAGCCCGGCAACTCGCTGCAGCTGCGCAACATCCCCCTGGGTACCGTTGTGCACGCCGTCGAGCTCTACCCCGGCGGCGGCGCCAAGATCGCCCGCTCCGCCGGCACCTCCGTGCAGCTCGTCGCTAAGGAAGGCCGCTTCGCCCAGCTGCGTATGCCCTCCGGCGAGATCCGCAACGTCGAGGCCACCTGCCGCGCCACCATCGGCGAGGTTGGCAACGCCGAGCAGTCGAACATCAACTGGGGTAAGGCCGGCCGTATGCGCTGGAAGGGCAAGCGCCCGCACGTCCGTGGTGTCGTCATGAACCCGGTTGATCACCCGCACGGCGGTGGTGAAGGCCGCACGTCCGGTGGTCGTCACCCCGTGTCGCCTTGGGGCAAGCCCGAGGGCCGCACGCGTCGTCCGAAGAAGGCGTCCGATCGTCTGATCGTCCGCCGTCGCAAGACCGGCAAGAACCGCTGAGTAGGAGTCGATTGAAATGCCGCGTAGTTTGAAGAAGGGCCCGTTCGTCGACGACCACCTGCTCAAGAAGGTCGACGCCGCGAACGAATCCGGCTCGAAGAACGTCATCAAGACCTGGTCGCGTCGCTCGGTCATCACCCCGGACTTCCTGGGCCTGACCATCGCCGTCCACGACGGCCGTAAGCATGTGCCCGTTTTCGTCACCGAGTCGATGGTGGGCCACAAGCTCGGCGAGTTCGCTCCCACGCGCACTTTCCGCAGCCACGACAAGGACGATCGTAAGGGACGTCGGCGCTGAGCCGGCCCCACGGAAGAAGAGGCAGATACATGGAAGCCAAGGCGCAGGCGCGTTTCATCCGCGTCACGCCCCAGAAGTCCCGCCGTGTTGTGAACGAGGTTCGCGGCAAGCGTGTTCTGGAGGCCGCCGACATTCTGCGGTTCGCCCCGCAGGCCGTCGCCACCGATGTCCGCAAGGTGCTGCTGAGCGCAGTCGCCAACTCGAAGGTCAAGGCTGAGAACGCCGGCGAGACCTTCAACGAGGCCGATCTGCTCGTGCTCGAGGCATACGTGGACGAGGGCCCGACCATGAAGCGCATCCGTCCCCGTGCTCAGGGACGCGCCGGTCGTATCCTCAAGCGCACCTCCCACATCACCATCGTGGTGGGGACCAAGGAAGACAAGAAGAAGGGAGACCGCTGATATGGGTCAGAAGGTCAACCCCCGCGGGTTCCGTCTGGGAATCACGACTGACCACCGGTCTCGCTGGTTCTCCGACTCCACCACCAAGGGACAGCGCTACGCGGATTACGTGGCCGAAGACGTCGCGATCCGCAAGTTCCTGACCGACAACCTCGAGCGCGCCGGCATCGCCGAGGTGAGCATCGAGCGCACGCGTGACCGCGTCCGCGTCGACCTGCACACCGCTCGCCCGGGCATCGTCATCGGTCGCCGTGGCGCCGAGGCCGACCGCCTGCGCGTCCAGCTCGAGAAGCTGACGGGCAAGCAGGTTCAGCTCAACATCCTCGAGGTGAAGAACCCCGATCTCGAAGCGCAGCTCGTTGCGCAGGGCATCGCCGAGCAGCTCGCTGCCCGCGTGTCCTTCCGTCGTGCGATGCGTAAGGGCATCCAGTCCGCGCAGCGCGCCGGCGCCAAGGGCATTCGTGTCCAGGTGTCCGGCCGTCTGGGCGGCGCCGAAATGTCCCGCTCCGAGTTCTACCGCGAAGGCCGCGTGCCGCTGCACACCCTCCGCGCGAACATCGACTACGGATTCCACGAGGCCCGCACGACCTTCGGTCGCATCGGCGTCAAGGTGTGGATCTACAAGGGCGACATCACCGAGCGCGAGTTCGCTCGCCAGCAGGCCGAGCAGGCCCAGCGTGGCGGCCGCCGCGATGGCCGCCGTGGCCCCCGCCGCGGTGGACGCCCCAACCAGGAGACCGCTTCGCAGCAGGCTCCCCGTGAGGCAACCGCCTCCGAGGCCGCTGCGCCCACGACCGGATCGGAGGCCTGAGCCCAATGCTCATTCCCCGTCGGACTAAGTACCGCAAGCAGCACCGTCCTCACCGCACTGGCTTTGCCTCCGGTGGCACCGAACTGGCGTTCGGCGACTACGGCATCCAGGCGCTCGAGAGTGCGTACATCACCAACCGTCAGATTGAGGCGGCTCGTATCGCCGTGACTCGTCACATCAAGCGCGGCGGTAAGGTCTGGATCAACATCTTCCCGGACCGCCCGCTGACCAAGAAGCCCGCCGAAACCCGAATGGGTTCCGGTAAGGGTGCTCCGGAGTGGTGGGTTGCCCCCGTCAAGCCCGGACGTGTCATGTTCGAGCTGGCAGGCGTCCCGGAGGAGCTCGCTCGCGAGGCCCTCAGCCGTGCCCAGCACAAGCTTCCTATCAAGACCCGCTTCGTGGTCCGAGAGGGTGGTGACATCTGATGGCAGATAAGGGTCTGACCACCGAGGCGCTCGACGCCATGGACAATGCGCAGCTCACCAAGGAGCTGGAGAAGGCCAAGGCCGAGCTGTTCAACCTGCGTTTCGCGCAGGCCGTTGGCAACCTCGAGGATCACGGTCGCATGAAGACCGTGCGCCGCGACATTGCCCGGATCTACACCATCGCGCGTGAGCGGGAGCTTGGCTACCGCACCGCCCCGAGCACTGAGGAGTGAGCCTGATGGCAGAAACCACCGCTCGTAACGAGCGTAAGGTCCGTCGCGGCTACGTCGTCAGCGACAAGATGGACAAGACCGTTGTCGTCCAGATCGAGGACCGCGTCAAGCACGCCCTCTACGGCAAGGTCATGCGCAAGAACAAGAAGGTCAAGGTTCACGACGAGCACAACGAGTGCGGCGTCGGCGATCTCGTCCTCATCATGGAGACCCGCCCGCTGTCGGCCACCAAGCGCTGGCGCGTTGTGGAGATCCTCGAAAAGGCGAAGTGACCTTCGCTCACAGACCGAAATCCGTTCGGCAAGGCTCGACCGGTGCAATCCGGGAGAGAACCGGCACGACGACAGGAGTCAATAGAAAATGATCCAGCAGGAGTCGCGACTGAAGGTCGCCGACAACACAGGGGCCAAGGAGATCCTGACCATCCGTGTTCTCGGTGGCTCGGGTCGGCGCTACGCGGGTATCGGCGACACGATCGTCGCCACCGTGAAGGACGCCATCCCCGGCGGCAACGTCAAGAAGGGCGAAGTCGTCAAGGCAGTGATCGTTCGCACGCGTAAGGAAACCCGCCGCCCCGACGGTTCCTACATTCGTTTCGACGAGAATGCGGCCGTCATCATCAACAACAATGGCGAGCCGCGTGGCACGCGTATCTTCGGCCCCGTGGGCCGCGAGCTGCGCGACAAGAAGTTCATGCGTATCGTCTCCCTCGCTCCGGAGGTGATCTGATCCATGGCAGCCAAGATTCGTAAGAATGACCTCGTCGAGGTCGTTCGCGGACGCACGTCCGACGAGAAGGCGCTGGCCAAGCGCAACGCCCGCCGCGCCGAGGAGGGCCTCGAGCCCTTGAAGCCCGGCGACAAGGGCAAGCAGGGCCGCGTCATCCAGGTGTTCCCGGCCGAGGGCAAGGTCCTCGTCGAGGGCATCAACCTGAAGACGCGCCACGTGCGCCAGGGCCAGCAGGGCAGCGCCGGCGGCATCGAGACCATCGAAGCCCCCATCGCCCTGTCCAAGGTCGCTCTGGTCGACCCCGAGACCAAGAAGCGCGTTCGCGTCGGTTTCCGCGAGGACACCGTTGAGCGCGGCGGCCGCACCCGCACCGTCCGAGTCCGCGTGGCCCGTGGCGGCGCGAAGCGCGGCGTTGAGCAGGGCAAGGAGATCTGAGCATGGCCCCGCGTCTGAAGGAAAAGTACGTCTCCGAGATCCGCGAGGCGCTCCGTGCTGAGTTCAAGCACGAGAACGTCATGCAGGTCGGCGGACTGACGAAGATTGTCGTCAACATGGGTGTCGGCGAGGCCGCTCGCGACTCGAAGGCACTCGAGGGAGCTATCCGCGACCTCACCGCGATCACCGGCCAGAAGCCCGTGACCACCCGCGCCAAGAAGTCCATCGCGCAGTTCAAGCTGCGTGAGGGCCAGGCGATCGGTGCGCACGTCACGCTTCGCGGCGACCGCATGTGGGAGTTCCTGGACCGCCTCCTCTCGACGGCGCTTCCCCGTATCCGTGACTTCCGCGGACTGTCCTCCAAGCAGTTCGACGGTCACGGTAACTACACCTTCGGTCTCACGGAACAGTCGATGTTCCACGAGATCGACCAGGACTCGATCGACCGAGTGCGCGGCATGGACATCACGGTTGTCACCTCGGCCACCACCGACGAAGAGGGTCGCGCCCTTCTGCGTCACCTCGGCTTCCCGTTCAAGGAGGACTGACCCATGGCCAAGACATCCCTGAAGGTCAAGGCTGCCCGCAAGCCGAAGTTCGGCGTGCGTGCCTACACCCGGTGCAACCGTTGCGGCCGTCCGCACTCGGTGTACCGCAAGTTCGGACTGTGCCGCGTGTGCCTGCGCGAGCTCGCCCACCGTGGCGAACTCCCCGGTGTCACCAAGAGCAGCTGGTAAAACGAACGTCGCAGGTCCCGGGTAACCGGAGAAACCGCGACGAGGAAGGGGAATAAACCCCCATGACAATGACAGACCCGATTGCAGATATGCTGACGCGTCTGCGCAACGCGAATCGTGCGCACCACGATGCGGTCTCCATGCCGTACTCGAAGCTCAAGAACGCGATTGCGAACATCCTGGTCGAGGAAGGCTACATCGCCTCGACCTCCGTCGAGGATGCCCGCGTGGGCAAGACCCTGACGATCAACCTGAAGTACGGCTCGCACCGTGAGGCTGCGATCCAGGGGCTCAAGCGCGTGTCCAAGCCCGGTCTGCGCGTGTACGCCAAGTCCACCAACCTGCCCAAGGTCCGCGGCGGCCTCGGCGTGGCGATCCTGTCCACGTCCTCCGGCCTGCTCACCGACCGTCAGGCAGCCGAGAAGGGTGTGGGTGGGGAAGTCCTCGCCTACATCTGGTGATGAGGAGGCTGAACAATGTCGCGAATTGGTAAGAACCCCATCGCTATCCCCGCCGGCGTCGACGTCGTGATCGACGGCCAGAACGTGACCGTGAAGGGCCCCAAGGGCACTCTCAGCCACGTCGTTGCTGAGCCGATCACCGCGAAGATCGACGAGGGCCAGGTTGTCGTCGAGCGTCCGAACGACGAGCGCACCTCGCGTTCGCTCCACGGACTGTCCCGCACCCTGATCGCCAACATGATCATCGGCGTGACCGAGGGCTACAAGAAGGATCTCGAGATCACGGGTACCGGTTACCGCGTGGTTGCCAAGGGCAAGGACCTTGAGTTCTCCCTGGGCTTCTCCCACACGATCACCGTCACCCCGCCCGAGGGCATCGAGTTCACGATTGCTCCGAAGTCCCAGACGCTGTTCACGGTGTCCGGAATCGACAAGCAGCTCGTCGGTGAGACCGCTGCTCGCATCCGCAAGCTGAAGAAGCCGGAGCCCTACAAGGGCAAGGGCATCCACTACGTGGGCGAGACCATCCGTCGCAAGGTCGGAAAGGCTGGTAAGTGATGGCTTACTCGATCAAGGGCAAGGGCAAGTTCGTCGCTCGCAAGCGCCGTCACCTCCGCCTCCGCAAGAAGATCAACGGCACGCCCGAGCGTCCCCGTCTGGTCGTCACCCGTTCGAACCGCCACATGGTGGCTCAGGTTATCGACGATACGGTTGGCCACACCCTGGTGTCTGCCTCCGACATCGAGGCCGACGTCGCTGGCGCCGAGGGCACGAAGACCGACAAGGCTCGCAAGGTCGGCGCGCTGATCGCCGAGCGTGCGAAGGCCGCCGGTATCTCCGCTGTCGTCTTCGACCGTGGTGGTAACAAGTACGCAGGTCGCGTTGCGGCCGTTGCCGAGGCCGCCCGTGAGGGCGGACTCGAGCTGTGAACGAGCCGAAAGAAAGAGAGATCATCTGATGGCTGCACAGCAGCGAGACAGGAACGGTTCGGGCGCGGGCGAGAACAACGATCGCCGTGAGCGCCGCTCCGGCCGCGGCAACGATCGCGATAACCGCCGGAACAACGAGAACAAGAACGAGTACATCGAGCGCGTCGTCACGATCAACCGCGTCTCCAAGGTCGTGAAGGGTGGACGTCGTTTCTCCTTCACCGCCCTGGTTGTCGTGGGTGACGGCGAAGGCACGGTGGGCGTCGGCTACGGAAAGGCCAAGGAAGTTCCCCAGGCCATTTCCAAGGGCGTCGAGGAGGCGAAGAAGAACTTCTTCCGCGTCCCGATGATCCGCCGCACGATCACGCACGTGGTGCAGGGCCGCGATACCGCCGGTATCGTCCTGCTCCGACCGGCTGCCCCCGGTACCGGCGTTATCGCCGGCGGCCCGGTGCGCGCCGTCCTGGAGGCCGCGGGCGTCCACGACGTGCTCACCAAGTCGCTGGGCTCGTCCAACGCGATCAACATCGTCCACGCGACGGTTGACGCACTCAAGCAGCTCGAGCAGCCCGAGGCTGTCGCCGCTCGTCGCGGCCTGCCCCTCGAGCGCGTTGCTCCCGCGTCCATGCTGCGCGCTCGCGCAGAGGGCGAGGCCGAGAAGCGCGCGGCTGCCGAGGCCGCCGAGGCCGACAAGGCCGCTGCAGGGGAGGCTAAGTGATGGCGAAGAACATCAAGATCACGCAGGTCAAGTCCTCTGCTCACGCGAAGCAGAACATGAAGGACACGCTGCGCACCCTCGGGCTGCGCAAGATCGGCCAGAGTGTCGTGCGTGAGCAGACGGACGCCGTTCTGGGCGCCGTTCGCACCGTGCGTCACCTGGTGACCGCTGAGGAGGTCGACTGACAATGGCGGACTCCACGAAGAAGACGCAGATCGTTAAGCTGCACCACCTGCGTCCTGCCCCCGGAGCCAAGACCGCGAAGACCCGCGTGGGTCGCGGTGAGGGTTCGAAGGGTAAGACCGCTGGCCGTGGCACCAAGGGCACCAAGGCCCGTTACCAGGTTGCTGCCGGCTTCGAGGGTGGCCAGATGCCGATCCACATGCGTCTGCCGAAGCTTCGCGGCTTCAAGAACCCCTTCCGCGTTGAGTACCAGGTCGTGAACGTTGGCAAACTCGGGGAACTCTTCCCCGAGGGCGGCAAGGTCACGGTCGAGGATCTCATCGCCAAGCACGCCGTTCGCGATTCCGCGCCCGTCAAGGTGCTCGGTACCGGCGAACTGAGCGTCAAGCTCGAGGTCGAGGTCGACTCCTGGTCGTCCTCCGCCGAGGCAAAGATCACTGCCGCTGGCGGGTCCATTTCGGCCCGCTGAGGTGAACGGGGGTGGTCCTGTGAGGGACCACCCCCGTTATCTTTGCCCTCAACGCGCTGACGAGGGGTGTCAAGCGGCCCTTCTCGCGCAAAAGCAACTCGCTGTAGGAGCGGGCTGCGCGCACGACGTGTTTCGTTAAATACGCGAAAGTGCGTTCTTTATAATGATTGGATCTCGCCATTTGTT
>CATWCG010000013.1:0-14783 GCA_958349165.1 uncultured Actinomyces sp.
CTGGTCAGAAAGCACCGAGCGCCAAAAGGTGCATTAGGACAGCTCACTGTGGGTCTGGCACGAGCGATGCTTACAGGTCAGAAAGTACCGAGCACCAAAAGATGCATTAAATTAAGACGAGTGCAGGTCGGTCTATTCAGCGCCGTTGTACCTGGGCAGCGTCATAGGGTGTAAGCAATTTCGTGTAGCGGTGACGCTCTTTGGAGGTGGGTCATGGGGTGTCGTCGGATGCCTGGTCTTGAGGATCGCTCGCCACACTGGCCCTGACGGGATCTATCGGGCCGAGGAAGCCGACAAGGCAGCCCGCGCGGCCAGACGCCGCCCGAAGAAGCGCCTATTGGATTGTGACGAGATTCGTCGCCGCCGTGTGATTGCTGATTTGTCCCAGGGGAACACTCCCCGCCAGATCAGCGCACCGCTTGCACGCGCAGGCGTGTGGCACACTGCCCTCCATGGATGCTTCTCCCAAAGCCCAGGGCACGATTAGCCACGAGGCGATCTTCACGTGGAGCAGACACCAACCCCTTCGCTGGGGCGAGCCAGATTGTCACGACCGACACATCCAGCGGCGCCTCGTCCCACATCGGCAACAGCACACAGCCAGGACAGGCAGCTACCAGAGAGCTACGTCAGCTCGTCAAGGAATTGCGGACGAGCCTTCATGGCGTGAATGAGCAGCTCGCCGCCACCATCAAAAACCAATACGACCATCTCAAGAAAACGTCCAGACTGGTCGATTCCCACCACGAGCCATCTCCTGGGATCGTCCTCACCCTCGAGGGGACATGAGTTCAGGCATGCTCATACGTGTACAGGACGGCCTCGTCGGTGAGCCTGTCGCGCTCGACATGCTTGCGTGCACGCTGGCGTGAAGCCTAGGCGACATGGGTCCATTCGCGCACTGCCGCGCGAATCGCGTCAGAACGGCTCCCAATCCCCTCCAAGGCGGCGCGTTCCATCAACGCCCTCAACGTCCGCTCATCCAGGCGCACCGTCACGGCGACGCCCGGCCCCTTCCCCACCGGAGGACGCCCCGGGCGCGGAGCCGGCAACTCAGCTAGGTCATACCCGCGCTCGGCCTCATCAGCCCACGCCTGAATCTGCTCATCAGTCACAGGAACTCCGCGAAGAAGACGCTCACTCATAGCGAATATCGTATACGAAATTCACCTGTCGCACCATGGCTTCTATGCCACCACTGCCACCGAAGACAACACCCCTCCCCCACGCCCACGCGGCCGCGTCAGCGGAAAGACCGGAGATGCGCGCTCTTACCCCTCCACCACGCACGAGGGGCCGCGCACGAGCTCTCGTGGGCGGCCCCCGTTTGTCCCAGCCGGAAACTGTCAGCCGAAATCCGTCAGCCAGAATCCGTCAGCCGGAATCCGTCAGCCGGAATCCGTCAGGCTAGCGACTCACGTCAGCAGGTGGCCGTTGCGATCAAACACGTAGCGCTTGCCGTCGATCCAGCGCGGGCCCGTCACCATGGCGCCCGACGAGGACAGGTAGTACGTGTATCCGCCCTCCGTCAGCCAGCCCGTGCGCATCGCTCCCGACGCAGGATCGAAGTAGTACCAGGTGCCGCGAATCCGCGCCCAGCCCAGCGCCTGCGCGCCGTCAAGCCCGTAGTAGGACCACTGGTCTCCCTCACGGTACCAGCCGGTCACCACGTAGCCGCGCGGGCCAAAACGGTAGACCTTCCCGTCGATGCGCAGGCGCACGTTCACCGGGAACGTCCCGTCTGTGTACCGCCACCACTTACCGGCCCGGCTATACACCCAGCGCCCAGCCCCGGCCTCGTCAACCGAGGAACCCCCAGAACCGGACCCCTCGACCGTCACCGTGACCTCCGCGCTCACGTCGTCGTCGGCGCGCGCATCGTTATTGCGCCCGAAAGCCTCGACGCGCACCGTCGTCTCGCCGCTCAGCGACGCGCCCGCCACCGGATGCGACACGTCCACGCCATCGGCCTGCAGCGTCACACCCGAGCCCGAGAACTCGCCGCTGCCCTGCACGGTCGCCACCTCGTGGCCGCCCACCAGCAGGCGAGCCGACGTCACCGGCCCGGTCAGGCCCACGCGCAAGGACACGCGCCCGGACACGGTCTGCCCGGACAACGGCGCCCACGTCGACCCGTCCGCCGAGTACTCGACCTCGCCCACGACAGGGCGCGCCTGATCCTTCAACACCGCATCCAAGACGCTCGGCATGCCCGCGCCCCGATACTCGCGCTCCCCCTCAGGAGCGGCCAGCCGCCCCCAATTCGACGCGGAACCCGCCTGCTTGCGGGCCAGCTCCACGATCTGGGCGGAGCCCATCTCCGGGTGCACCTGCCGCAGCGTCGCGATCGCGCCCGCCGCCACCGGGGCAGCCATCGACGCGTCCCGAGCGACCCCGGCCTCGCCGCCTCGCCAGGTGGGCCTCGTCGTGAACACGTTCTCGCCGGGCGCCGTGAAAGCGACATTCGTGATACCCCAGTTCGACGTCCACGCGTGCTCGAGCGCCCCCGTGCCCGGGTCGGCCTGGTCCACCAGGCGCAGCGTCGACACGGCCAGCGCGTTCGGCATCATCGCGGGAACCATGACGCCGCCGAGCGTGTCACGCTGGAACGGCGCCCACGCGTCAATCGGCGAGGACACATCCGTCTTCGGCGGATTATTCAAATCGATACCACTGGCCCCGGCATCCACCACGTTAACGACGTCCTTCGACGCCGCGTAGTTGATGCCTCGGCGCACCGCCTCCAAGCCCGCGGCCTGCTCCGGGTCGCGCGGCATCCAGTACTTCCACGGCGAGACCAGGTAGTTGCTCGCAGTCACGGAAATCCCATGATCCGCCGCCCACACGAAGCCGCACACGACATACTCGGGGTAATACTGCCCGGTGGTCGCCGACGCCACGTTGATCGCCGCGACGTTCAACGTCGGATTCACGCCCGGCACGCCGCTGGCCTCGCCCGTGCCGGCAATCACCCCGGCCGCCTGCGTGCCGACCTCCGCGCGACCCGAGCGCCACGCCTCAGGATCCCGATTCGGCATACCGTTAGAATTACAGGACACGGACAGGGAATGATCAACCTTCCCCGACAGGTCCCCGACCGTGTCATCCACGCCATCACCCATGACGCCCACCGTCACCGGCGCGCGCATGACATCCACGCCCTGTGCGTCGAGGGCACCCACCGCCTGCAAATGCCAGTCCTTCGCATCCGGCGGAGTCGGGTAGACGCCGCCCACGTGGGGGCCCTCCGGCACCGGCGGCTTCTCCTCAACACTCGGGTATGCGGGCGCCCCAAGCTCCTGGGACACGATGGCCTCGTTGCCCACGACGGGAGCCTGACGGGTCGGACCCACCGAGTGGAAGGAAATACCGGAATCCGCCAGCGCGTACCCCAGGTCCATCGCGAAGGCAGCCGACGAGGACTGGACGAAGAACGTGTGCAACGCCGGGTAAGACTCCAACACCATTCCGCCCAGCAACGAGGCCTGGTACAGGGCGCGCTGGAACGTGGCGTCATCCGCGTCGGCGGCCAGGTTCACCGCATAGTTCTGGGGCATCTGCGCGCTCGTGCGAGGCACGGACATGATGCCCGGCGGCACGGGATCGACGGGGACGACACCGCTGCCCTCCCCCGGGTCGGGCTCCGGCTCCGGCGTGGGCACGGCGCCCGGGTCACGAGCGACCGTGAACGACACGGAACGACTCACGTCATCGTCAGCGTGCCGGTCCGCGTTGACGCCGAGCGCGCTGACCTGAACGCGGGCCGTCACATACTCCTCACCCTCGGGGATGAGGGAAGCGAGATCCACGTCCTCGACCGTCACGGTCGTCGGCTCATCAAAGTAGCCGCCGCCACCGGGCGCGTGCGCCTGGGCCACGCCCGCGACGTCCACACTCAGCATGCTCAGGGGCGAGCGCGCCGACACGCGCACGCTCACGCGACCGGCGGGAACCACCTCGTCACGCAGATTCGTCCACTCTCCCCCGCCCACGCGGTACTCGACCATTCCGAGCGTCGGCTGCGCCTGATCGTAGACCACCGCGTTCCTCGCGCTCAGGAAGCCACGGCCTCGATACTCGTGGTTATCCGCCGGGAGCGCGAGCCTCCCGTACTCGTAGGCCCCCTGCTTGCGCATCAGGTCGGTGATCTGCTCGCCCACCAGCGCGGGGTGGGTCGACTTGACGAGCGCGGCGACGCCACTCACGTGCGCGGCAGCGACCGCCGTCCCCGACATATACCCGTAGTTCGAGGGGATCATCAGGTTCGGGAACGTCGAGTAGATGTCCCGTCCAGGCGCGGCGAAGTCGACGCGCATGAAGCCATAGTTGGAGGTGTCCGTTCTCTTCAGAGTCGCCCGGAGCGGCTCCGCGCCCGGAGTCGCCATCTCGAGCGCGCTCACCATGGCGACGCCCCCGACCATCGCGGGCACCATCGTGGCCCCCTCGACGTTGCGATTCTCAATCGGCGTCGAGTCCGTGGGCGACGAACTGTCCACGGTCGTCTCGTCGAGGTCCAGGCCGTCGTCCCCAGCGCCCGACAACACGGTGAGTCCGCGCTCCTGCGCAGTGTAGATCGCGCGCAAGGCGGCCTCCATGCCCGCGGCCTGCTCGGGGTCGTCAGACTTCCAGAACCGCCACGGGTCCATCTGGAAGGAATTGTGGACGATATCGACGCCGTGGTTCACGGCCCAGTCGTAGGCGCACACGAGGTACTCGGGGTACAAGCGCCCCTTGTCGTTGACGGCCTTGATGGACACGAGGGTCGCATCAGGCGCGATACCGTCGATACCAATGTCGTTATGGTTGGCGGCGATGATTCCGGCGATGTGCGTGCCGTGGATATCGTTGTAACGCAGCGCCTCCTCGCTCACGTTGGGGATTCCATTGACGTCGCAGGACACGGACCTGGACGTATCGACCCGGCCCGCCAAGTCGGGCTGCTCGGCGTCAATACCCGTGTCGATGACGCCGACGGTGACGGGCGCGCGCGGCACCTCCACCTCGGCGGCGCCCCGCGCATCCATGGCCTCGGCTCCCCAGTTAGTGGTAGGGAAAGGATCAGGGACGTTCGGGTCCGGCACGGTCAGGCCCGTGGGCGCCGCTGCTGGTGCCGCTGCTGGCGCCGAGCCGGGGGCCGCCGGCGGAGTTTGGTTCGTCGCCCGCTCGGACTCGGGGACCGCGGCCACACGGGTCGGGCCGATCGAGTGGACCGCGATGCCGTGCTCCCTCAGGACCGCGTCCAGGTCCGGCGAGAACGAGGCCGACTCACTCTGGGCGAAGACAGTGTGCAATCCGGGGTACTGAGTCAGGAGTGTTCCCCCGACGCTGGGGAGGAGTTCAATGACGCGCGCCATCGCGTTCTCGTCGGAGAGCTGGGAGAGGTTGATGGCGTAATTCATGAGACCCGCGCTGGATCGGGCGGGCGCGACCAGGCTGGGGGCGTCCTCAGCTCTGGTGGACGGGGCGGTCATCGTAGCGACGCTCATGGACAGGGCGATCGCTGCGACGACCCCTATGCGTGCAACGTTGCGGCGCATGGTTCCTCGACTTTCACTTGTGCCTGCGCGTGGACAACTTTGTCCATGCGGTTACCATGATCCACCTCTTTGTTTGTCGAAACAATTTATGAGTAACAAATGCACGAAATACAAGCTTTAACGCGACATACAAGCCAAACAATTATCCGCATAATATCAATGCAACCGAGACGCGCAGCGAGGAAATGACGCGAACCGTGACCACACATTCAGCGGCGGTCCCCACCGTTTGACAGCTCGCGCGGAGACGAGGCGCACAGCTGGCGACGCCCGCGCGACAGGGGCTTCCCCGCGCGTCCGGGACTTCCCAGCAAGACCGAGGAGACGCCCGCGCGACCGGGGAGGCCCGCCTAGCGGCCGGGGCGACCCGCGCCAGACATGACCTCCCCGAAAGCGTCCAGCCGCGCACTGGCAATGCTCACGCGTTGCGCTCCGGTGACTATCGCGGCTGGCGTCGCCATGATGCCGGGCCCTTAGCAGTATGTGACTGAACGGTCCGGTTAGATACGCCGAGGTCATGGCTAACTTGTGCGGGTGCGTGCACGTTCGCTCCAACGGGGCGGGAGGATGTGCGTTGGTGGTTACCGTGCATTCTTGGTGTTGTTGCGTGTTTTGGCGCGTAGTCTGGTCAGTGAAGGGCGCGTCTCCGATGGCGGGGGCGTGCGTGAGGACACCTCATCGTGGAGGTTGATAGATCATGATGGTTCCGCCGTTGTCTGAGCGTCCCGTGACCGAGGAGGACGAGGAGCAATTCCGGCGCGAGTCGGCGCCGCGTAAGTACACGCTGCGCCGGCGCTGGGCTGATTATCGCGCCGAGGTCAAAGCGCGGCGCCCCAAGGGCGCCCGGGCCCGCGCACGGGCGTGGCTGCACGTGGAACCCTTTTATTGGGGGATGCGCGTCACCTACGTTGTTCTCTTCGCGGGCGCGGTCTTCGCCGTGTACATCAACGGGGTCGCCGAAGGCTGGTGGCCAGCCTGGGGCGAGAGGCCCACCGTCGCCGCCACGACCACGCCGCCCGCCGCCAGGCCTGTGCCCACCTCCTCGGCCACGGCCTCGGGCGAGGCGGCGATGTCGGGCGGCTACCAGATCGGCCCAGACGGCGTCCTCGTGCGCCCCGCCGAACACGCCGCGTCCACCTACACCAAACCCGAGCTGCCCGACGAAGCCAAGCAGAACACCGAACGAGGAGCCGAGCTCGCTGCCGAGTACCTCATCGACACACTCACCTACGCCTGGAATACAGGAGATACACAAGCATTCGAAGACATCACGCAACCCGGAGAAGCTTTTCGTGAGGCTCACATCCAGAACGTGAACGAACTCTACTCTCAAGGGTGGATGTATGGCAATACAGCCAAAGTAACAAACATTGTGTCAGTGCTCCCTGTTTCCCAGGAAGATTGGGGTGTTGAACCAGATACCATTGCGGTAATATTCGATGGCATCGTGAATAACGGAACAGCATGCGTTGGTAAGAGGATTGTCAACAACAATTCCGACGAGACCGTTGCCTTCGCCTTCTATATGACATGGAAAAATGGGGGTTGGGTTTCAACTGGAGGGACTGTTCGCAATGGCGAAGCTAAGTGATTGTTCTTTAGTTGCCAAGCGCTTCCTTAGTGTCATATTGTGCATTAGTTTCACCGTAGCAGCTCAGTGTGAGACTTTTGCTGAGCCTTCTGGAAATTGCATGGACTCTTCTGGGATACAGATGGGAATTTGCGTTGACACTCATAATGACTCTCTCGATGTGCTGCTGCGGATGCAGATAAAGAACAATTCCTCAACGATGCAGCCTTCCAGCTCGTCTCTGGATGCTCAGCGTGCTCAGGAAACGGCGGAGGGGAGTGCGTCGCCTGATGCTCGGGCTGCTGGTGTGGGGCAGGTGTGTGATGGTGTGATGCGCATGTGGAGGGGTCTGGGTTTTTCGGACCGTTTGTTTTGAGAGGGTTGTTCTGAGTAGTCCTGGCCGCTTGCGGCCGGGCAGAATGGATGACCATGAGGAAGTTCTCGAAGCACACGCCTGAGCAGATTGTCGTGAAGCTGGAGAAGGCCGAGGCGCTGCGAGGTGAGGGCATGAGTACGGCCCAGGCCTGCCGCGTGCTGGGTATCAGCGAGGCGACGTTGTGCCGGTGGCGTCAGCGTTATGGGTCGATGAGTCGTAGTGAGGCCAAGGAACTGCGTGAGTTGCGCGAGCAAAACGCGCGCCTCAAACAGTTGTTGGGCCAAGCAGAGCTGGAGAAGGCAGCGTTGCGTGAGCTCGCGGAGGGAAACTTCTAGGCCCGGCGCGCCGGCACGAGGCTGTGAACTACCTGGTTGGTCAGGGGTTTTCTCAGCGTCTTGCATGCCGCGTTGCCGGGCTGTCCCGGTCAGCGTATTGCCGAGCCCGCGCATCGGGCGGGGCGAAAACGCTGCGTGATCATGGGCCTGTGCGCCAGTGGATGAACGATTTTGCCGCCACGCATCGACGCTGGGGCTATAAACGCGCCTGGGCGCGGGCCAAGAGCGAGGGCATCGTCGTGGGCCGTGATACGTTCCGGCGCTTGTGGCGCGCCGAGGGGCTGCGCGTGCGAGCGCGCAAAGCTCCCAAGCCCCGCACCGCGCCGCGCCTCCAGCGCCTGGTCAGGGCTAGCGCTCCTGGGCAGGTGTGGGCCATTGATTTCCAGTTCGACTCGGACTGGAGGGGACGCGTGTTCAAGGTCTGTAACGTTATCGATGAGTTCACCCGTCAACACCTGGCTTTCCGCGTCGAGCGGCGCATGGGAGCCGCCGACGTGATCGAAATGCTTGACCTGGCTGTCCTGGCACATGGGGCGCCCCAGGTGCTAAGGGCCGATAACGGGCCCGAATTCATCGCCGCAGCCTTGGGGCGCTGGGCCAGCGAGCACGACACGCTCCAAGCGTTCATCCCACCGGGCCAGCCGTGGCATAACGGATTCGTGGAGTCCTTACACAACCGCATGCGCGACGAACTCCTCGAGGACAACATGTTCGAGGATCTCAACCACGCGCGCGCCCTGATCGGCGCCTGGTCCCAGCGCTACAATGAAGAGCACCCCCACAGCGCGCTAGGCTGGCTCTCACCCAACCAATACGCGCACCAATGGGCGCAACACCACCAATAACAACCAACAACCCTCAAAACACCCGGTCCACAAAACCAGACCAGGCCAGTCTGTGCGTGTCGGCGGTTGTCTTGCAGATTCCGCGTTTGTTCTTGTGATTGGGTGCGCTGCACCCGATCTGTAGGCAGTGCACCCCTTCTGATCGGGTGCAGCGGCCCATAACGGGTGCAGCGGCCCATAACGGGTGTCGCGCCCCGTAACGGGTGTAGCGCCCCGTAACGGATGTAGCGCCCGCCATGCTGGTGTGTTGCCGCACGCTGCTCGTTGGCGTAGTGGCGTGCGGTGTTGTCGTGCCGCTCAGTCGCCTCGCTGGAGTGGTTCCCCAGAAATGTCGCATGCAATTCCCTTGCGCGTATTTCAAGGTTTGAAATCGGATCGTTGATATTCTGCGGTTTTCTCGATACCTATGAAAAGTGAGGGTACCCAAATTGCATGCGACTTTTGGGGTGAGCAGGGTTTTGTCTGGGCGTTACTCTGGAGTTAGGGTGAAGCCTTCCCGCAGAAGAAACGCGAGGTGGGGAGGTGGTAAGGCGAAAGGCAGGAGGATCAGCATGGAGTACGTGGCGCTGCTGCGCGGCATCAACGTCGGCGGCACAAACAAGGTCGTCATGAGCGAGCTGCGCGAGCAGGTCGCCGGCGTGGGCTACACGAACGTGCGCACCTACATCAATAGCGGCAACCTCCTCTTCGAGGCCGGGGCCGAGGCCCCGCCCGAGGACGTGGCCCAGGCGGTTGAGGGCCTCCTGGCGAGCCGCTACGACTTCCCGATCCGAGTGGCGCTCCTGTCCGGGCGTGACTACCTCGAGGAGCTACACAACCTGCCCGACTGGTGGCACGGTGAGGTCGCCCGCCGCGACGCGCTCTTTTTCACGCGAGGCTTGGATCGCGCCCACGTGCGCGAGCGCATCGAGGCCATGGAGCTGGGCGACGAGGCCGTTTATTTCGGTGAGCACGCCGTGTTCTGGGGCAAGTTCCACGAGAAGGAATTCCTCAAGACCGCGTATCACAAGCGCCTCCTGCGCGAGGACTTCTACCGCCAGGTGACGATCCGCTCCGGCTCGACGGTCGAGAAGATCGCGTCGATGCTCGCGCGGTGTGCGTGAGGGCAGAGTGGGGATGATGCTCGCGCGTGACCGACGTGTAACCCGGCCGGGGTGCTCGATTGACGAGGCCGTGGCGAGTGTCGGCGTATAGGGGCGCGGTGCGCGTGAGAGTAGCGCGGGGATGCTGCAAGGCTGAGACTGATCTGGTGCGGCGAGGTGTTGTCCGGCTGCCAGTTGCCCGATGGGCATGGTTCCCCAGAAATGTCGCATGCAATTCCCTTGCCTGTATTTCAAGGTTTGAAATCAGATCGTTGAAATTCTGCGGGTTTCTCGATGCCTAAGAAAACTGAGGGTATCCAAATTGCATGCGACTTTTGGGGAGAGGGGGAAGGGGCGACGAGGAGGATACGGGGTAGCGTGGAACCTGCCCGATCGTGATTTTGGCCCCCGCGCGCGCCCCTGCGGCCCCGATGCGGCCCAAAACCCGTAGGCTGGTGTCAGTTCACGAGAAAATGAGGAGACACCATGGCCTCACACAGCGGGCGTCCCGGCGCCATCCGTAAGAAGGGCACGAAGAAGGGCGCGCAGGTCGGCACCGGCGGCCACTCGCGCCGCCGCCTCGAAGGCAAGGGCCCGACCCCCAAGGCCGAGGACCGCACCTACCATCCGGCCTACAGACGCAAGGTGAAGCGCGAGGCCCGCGAGGCCCAGGAGGCCGCGATCGCGCGAGCCCGCGCCAAGTCCTCGATCCGCGTCAAGCCGGGCCACGAGCTGATCGCCGGCCGTAACCCCGTCGCAGAGGCCGCCCGCGCCTCGGTGCCGATCGAGCGCGTCTTCATCCTCGACAACGTGAAGGATGACCGCGTGGAGGAGGTCGTGCGCCTCGCCAGTGCGATGGGCGCCCCCGTGTACGAGGTCACCCGCCGTGACTTGGATGTCGCGACTGACGGCGCCGTCCACCAGGGCGTCGCCATCGAGGTGCGCGGCTACGAGTACGCAGACGCCTCGGACCTGATCGCCGGTTCCCTGCAGCAGCTGGGCCACCCGCTCCTCGTCGCCCTCGACCAGGTGACGGACCCCCACAACCTGGGCGCGGTCCTGCGTAGCGCGGGCGCGTTTGGCGCGGACGGCGTCATCATCCCCGAGCGCCGCAGCGCGGGCGTCAACACGACGGCGTGGAAGGTGTCGGCCGGCGCGGCCGCCCGCGTGCCCGTGGCTCGCGCGACGAACCTGGTGCGCGCCCTCGAAGAGGCCAAGGCGGCCGGCTACTTCGTGGTGGGCCTGGACGGCGGCGGCGACGCGCCCCTGCGCGGCCTGTCGCTGGCCGACGGCCCCCTCGTGGTTGTCACCGGCGCCGAGGGTGCGGGCCTGTCCCGCCTCGTGCGCGAGACCTGCGATCAGATCGTGTCGATCCCGATCGCGTCGACGGTCGAATCCCTCAACGCGGCCGTCGCCACGGGCATCGCCCTGTACGAGGTGGCCTCCCTGCGCGCGCAGGGCTGAGCCTTCCGAACCATCTGTTGTCTCGCCGTGGGCGCGCGCTAGCGCCTGCGGCGAGACTCCTTTGTGGCGGCCTGGCGCATTGCGATCACGTTCCGTCCCGCGAAGAGGTGGTCTGTTGGTAGATCGCCCTCACAGAGGAGCTCGGGCTGTGCAAGCAGTAGCTCATCGAGTTGCAGCGTGACGGCGAGGTCCTGGAGGTAGCGGCCGATGTCTTCCTTGGTGGTGGGGGTGTTGCGTTGACTCACTCGAGTGTCGAAGCACCACACCTCGCTCGCGACGCGCCCTTCGGCCGACCAGGGCCGCGCTGCGATGAGGATCCGCGACGTCTGATAGCGAGCGGTTGCGGCAGGCTGAGAGGCAGGCTGAGAGGCAGAATGGGGGAACAGGTCGCTGCGCACAATCGGGTTAACCACGGTGGAAAATAGTTCGCGCATCGTATCGAGGCCGTCGGCGATCTCGGTGCCAACCCACCCGTTCAGGGCGAGCTGATCGCGCATACCCGGCGTTTCCACCGGGGTGCTTCTCCACTTCGATGCCCAGTAGTTGATGCAGCGAGCGGCCGCCTCATGCGGATCGGTTGCGATGAAAGCGTGCAGGTATCTGCGACGGAAGACCACCCGGCGCAGTGAGAAACCTGCTCTCATGATCGCTCCTTCGACGGGAGGAACTTGGTGACGGGATCGAGGAAGCTGCCCCGCATCCGGTTGAGGTTGTCGGGGGACAGGGGGTGGTCCTCGGGCAGTTCCTCACCATCGACGAGGCGCGGGGGAGCCAGCAGGACGCCCTGCTGGTGCAGGGACGTGTGCAGGTACTCGAAGACGCGGGCGAAGAGGTCTTTGCCGGGGCGGGCGCGCTGAATCGCCGTATCCCAGGGGAAACACCACAGCTCAGTGGACGCCTGCGCGGCGTCGGGCGAGGGGCGCGCCGCGATAATGATGCGCGTCTTGTTGAGGTGGCGCAGCTGGGCGCGCACGGCCTTCGACGTCAGGTAGACGGCGACCCCGCCCAACACGAGGCCCGGGGCGATCTCGCCGAGTTCCAGGAACGTGTCGTCGAGGTGTCTGCGCGAGGCCGTGGCCTGCCCGGGCATGACCGTGACCTCGGTGCCCGACCAGCCGATGCCCGCGAAACGTTCGGACATTGTGGTCGACTCGCGCTTGATGCCGATGGTGCGCCAAAACGCCGCGCAGCGCGCGACGGCCTCCGCCGGCGGGCATGACACGGTGTACACCGTCATGGGGCGCCTCTTCAGGAGGGAATCCAGCGGCAGATGCGGGGGAGTGATATCCATCGGCATTCCTGGGGGTCGGGGTAACGAGGCCAGGCTAGCAGTGCGAGGCGCCCGCTCACAGCTCGGGCCGCTATGATCACCCCATGAGTGTCCTCGGAACCGTCATCGTTGGCATCGTCATCCTCATCGGAGTGATCGGCGCGGTCGTGCAGATTTGGCCGTCCGCGCCCGTCGTCGGCGGCGCGATCCTCGTGTGGTCGTGGATGACGGGCACGCGCTCCGCGTGGATCATCTTCGCCATCGTGGCGCTCGTCCTGATCCTCGGAACGGTCCTGAAATACGTGATCCCCGCCCGCGGCATGAACAAGGCGGGAATCCCCCAATCCACGCTCGTGTGGGGCGCCGTCGGCGGCGTCGTCGGCTGGTTCATCGGACTGCCTCTCGGCCTCGTCCTCGGCATGATCGCCGCGATCTTCCTCGTCGAATACCTGCGCAGCAACGACACCGCGAGGGCCTGGAAAGCAACGGTTCAGGCCCTCAAGGCCTTCGGCTGGACGATCGCCATCGAGCTGATCGCCGCCCTCACGAGCGCCACCGCGTGGGGCGTCGGCGTCGCCCTGGCCGCCACCGGAAACTGACGCGACCAGCCAGGGTACCCCGGCCTCGTCGTTCCTCCGGTACGATGGGTCTGTTGCGCGCACCCGCGCGACTCACCCAACTTAACGGAGATACTCATGCCCGCCGTCATCGTGCTCGGCGCCCAGTGGGGCGACGAAGGCAAAGGCAAGGCCACTGACCAGCTCGGCCAGCACACCGACCTCGTCGTGAAGTTCAACGGAGGAAACAACGCCGGACACACCGTCGTGATCGACGGCGAAAAGTACGCGCTGCACCTCCTGCCCGCCGGAATTCTCTCCGAAGGCGTCACCCCCATCATCGGCAACGGCGTCGTCGTCGACCTGGACGTGCTCTTCGAGGAGCTCGAGGACATCACCTCGCGCGGCGTCGACTGCTCGCGCCTGCGCATCTCCTCCAACGCGCACATCATCCCCCCGTACAACCGCCTCATGGATCAGGCGAACGAGCGTGCGCGCGGCAACAACCTGATCGGCACGACGGGTCGAGGCATCGGCCCCACCTACGCCGACAAGATGAACCGCATCGGCCTGCGCATCCAGGACCTCTTCCACCCCGAGGAGCTGCGCGCCAAGGTCGAGGCCGCCCTGGCCCCCAAGAACACCATTTTCGAGGCTGTGGACCTGCAGGTGCTCGACCCCGCCGAGGTAGCCGACCACCTCCTGTCCTTCGCGGAGCGCGTCAAGCCGATGCTGTGCGACGTGTCCCTCGTCGTCAACGACGCGCTGGACCGCGGCGAGACCGTCCTCTTCGAGGGCGGCCAGGCCACGATGCTCGACATCGACCACGGCACCTACCCCTTCGTGACCTCCTCCAACCCGACCGCGGGCGGCGCGCTCACCGGCTCCGGCGTGGGCCCGACCCGCATCGACCGCGTCGTCGGCGTCGCCAAGGCGTACACGACGCGCGTCGGCGAGGGCCCGTTCCCCACGGAACTGGACGACGAGGTCGGCGAGGCCCTGCGCGCCAAGGGCGGCGAATTCGGCGTGACCACCGGTCGCCCGCGCCGCACCGGCTGGTTCGACGCCGTTGTCATGCGATACGCGACGCGCATCAACGGCCTGACCGACATCTGCCTGACGAAGCTCGACGTGCTCTCCGGCTACGAGACGATCCCCGTGTGCGTCGCCTACGAGGTCGACGGAGTGCGCACCGAGGAAATGCCCCTCGACCAGGCCGGCTTCGAGGCCGCCGTGCCCGTGTACGAGGAGCTGCCCGGCTGGAGCGAGGACATCTCGCAGTGCCGTTCCTTCGAGGAGCTGCCCCAGGCCGCACAGGACTACATCACGCGCCTGGAGGAGCTGTCGCGCTGCCGCATCCAGTCGATCGGCGTGGGCCCGGGCCGCGAGGCCACGATCGTGCGCTACCCGCTCATGTGACGGTTTTTTAAACGACAGTGGGGGCCGGTGCTGCGTTGCGGCGCCGACCCCCACTTGTTTCGCGCGCCACCGTCGGCGCGCATGTACGACGAAGCACGCCGAACCGAATGCGCCTGTCGGCGCGAAGGCCGCTCGTAGCGGCAAAGTGTGGAGCCCGGGGCATACCGGTCCGGCGTGCCCCTCAACCCTACGACTAAGCCCCTCGCGCACGCTCGCCGTGGGGGCGTGGATCAACCCACACAGGGGAGTGCGCCACAGTCGCCACCGCGTCAACCACCAACGACGAGGCCGTGGCCACCTTCCCCGCGAACCCTCCCATCCCCCGTGG
>CATWCG010000014.1:0-14592 GCA_958349165.1 uncultured Actinomyces sp.
TTCCTACGCCGTCCCCGGGTGGGAGAGCCTCCACATGACGTCGGCAACACCAATGTTTGACGACCTGATCGTCGGCTTTGCGTCGCCCGCGCAGGCCCCCTGGTACAAGCGCCTAGCCGCCCTGTCTGCCGCCCCCGGCGAGCGCATCGTCGGCCTGACCCCCGCCCCCGGACCGATGAGGAGCATTCGATGACTCTCTCCGACACGCTGGCCTCCTGGCGTGAGGCCCTCCTGACCGGCCTGCGCCGCCTCGCCAAAACGCTCGGTGTTGCCCTCGTTGGCGCGCTGGTCGTCGGCTCCTCCTGGCTCATGCACAGGCCGGTCGGGTACTCCGGCGACGCGCACGCATCCTCCCTGATCTCCCCCGACTTCGCCTCGGGCTTCCAAGTTGCGTGGGAGACGACGTCCGCGGACCTCGGCGTAGGCGGGTCGCTGCGCGCGTATCAGGAGATCGATGGGCTTCTCGTCGCGCTCTTCGGAGAGAAGGGTCAGCCTTCCACGCTCGTCGGACTCGACCTGAGCGGTGAGAAGCCCTCGGTCCTGTGGCGCCGCGAGGTAACCAGCGCAGACGGGCCGTTGTTCGCGTGGGGGGACTCCGTCGTGGTCTCGGGCCAGACGATCCGCGTCGCCGACGGGGAGGTCACCGCCACCTGGGAGATGCCGATCCCCACGAGCGTTACCTCACGCTTCAACGATTCTGATAGGTCTGATAAGAAGGGCTTCATCAACGTGGGGGGCGACAGTGTCGACCCCTCATCCACGGGTTTCTCACGCGTGACGTGGCCCGTCATTGTCGTCTGTTACCCGAGAGACCAACCTTATGGCGTTCAGGATTTCGACTTCCTGTGCCTGGGATGGAACAAGGACGGAACCGAAGCGTGGAGATATAAGGTGAACCTCTCCTCGCACGGCTTTCAGGGCCCCGGCATCCCGTTGCCCGTGACGGCGGTCGACGGCTACGTTCCCGTCTCCCAGAATTTCGGCTACGAGGATCGGCAGGTCGGCGCCTTCCTCCACCTGGCCGACGGAGTCCTCGTCGAGAGCGCGACCTACGATGCCAAAACTCTCCGTCCCGTCGCGGACGGGTGGGTGCTGGAGGGAGCGATGACGGACAATCCCAAGCAGAGCGCCCTCGTCACGCTGGCCCCTGACGGAACCGAGGTCTCGCGCACTCGCCTCGCCGATCCGTTCATACGGCTGACAGACCTCAACTATGTGAAGTGCTGGGACGAGGACGGGCGCGTCGCGCGACCGACGAGCGAGCAAGTGGCATCCACTCTCGCCACGGGGGAGGTCCCCTGGGCGCATATGTGCACGCGCCGTGAGGACACCACTGTATTTGGCGGGGTCTCCATGATGAACGGGCGCCGCCTGAATGCCACGAAAGCGGACGGCGGCTCCCAGTATGGCAACTATCCGGACCCCGTGATCCCCGCGACGGACGGCTCCCTCATGCTCTCCCAACCCCCTGAGGATGAGGACTCGACGAACAGAAACTCGCCGACGAACCTGTATGCCGTCCCCTCGGGCATCCAGCTGGCCTCGCTGGAAGATGTTAGCCTGCACGACGCGCAGCCCTTCTACGATGACCTGCTCATCGCGTCCCCTGCGCGCCCGGATTCGCGGATCGCCCGTCTACGCTCCTACCTGGGTGCGTACCCCCACCCAGGCACGGTGCTCATGGGGATCACGCCGAAGCGGGCGGGCTGACCCCCAGGACGCGCGCTGACGGACAGCGATCCACGAGGCCAGCACTGAGTCGCAGGACGCGCACCACTCCACGAGGCCGTCAAAATTACCCGGTTACTAGCGGATGCGGTTACGATCGGGTCCATGAGATTCCCAGACGAAGACGACTACGACGAGGCCGGGACCATCACCTGCCTCTGGTACAAGATCATCTGCCCCTTTACCTTCGGGGCACGCCTGTGGATAGTCACCACATCGATCCTGTGCGCCCTCGCGGTCATCCAGTCGGCAAACGGCTCATGGGGCTACCACGGCCGCTCCCAGGACACCGGATTTCTCTCCGGTGACTTCGTCAACGGCGTGCGCTTGGCGTGGCAGATCGACGCGGCGGACGCGGGCCTGGACCGCATCGACGACTACATCGCGCGCGACGGCCACCTCTTCATCGTCGGCTACAAGGGAACCCAACGCATTGCCATCGGCTACGACGCCTCCTATTCCACCCCGCGCGAGCTGTGGCGCACCGACATCAACGACGACGAGACAGACGTGCACTGGTGGGACGGCGACCTCCTCGTCGGAAACACGCTGGTGTCCGCAGCGGACGGTCACACAACTACCGGATGGCCTACCTCGGGAGTTCGCTACGGAGTTTCCCCCTACGAACACCCTTCGCACACCGGCTGGTCAAGCGCCCCCATCGGTCCCATCCGCCTGTACTGCCCCGATCTCTCCACCGGTCAGTGTGAGGCCTGGGATAAAACCGCGACACACGTGTGGGACTTCGACGCCTCCACCGGCTCCTTCCCGGAGTCCGTAACCCCCGTCGACGGGTGGGTCCCCATCGTCCACGCTGATCATCTTTCGGGGTATCAGCTGACCGGATTCAGCAGCACGTTTCTGCGCGGATTTCTGAACCTCTCGACCGGTGAACGCACCGGAATCGATGCCATCAAGGAGGCATGTGGTCCAGCAACGACCGAACTCGATGACGGAACCACGTCGTGCCGTATCACATTCCCCTACATTGGCGCACCACCCATCATCCGCGCCCAGGACGGTTGGGTGATCAGCAGCGGGTACATGCACGCAGCCACGGTCGCACCCGACGGATCGAATGCGCAGGTCGTCACTCTTACGCAGGAGGCCGTCGCGCGCATCAACTACCTGAGCACCTATCCACAGACGAAAGCCTCACTACCGACAACCGAACAGATCGTGCACTACGCAGCCACAGGAGACCACTCGTGGGACACAACAATCACGCTCACCGAGGGCTCGGCGATCATCGTGAACGACAGCGTCACGGTGGCTACGCATCAACAATACCTTGACATTTTATCCTACGACGCGTCGTGGTGGTGGGCCGCGCCCGCGATCAGTCAAGATACTTCTGTCCTGCTCATAACTCATCTCAAGGGCGCTTCGTCCAGCGACCATGACCTGGACTCGTGGCACCCTTCACTCATCAACGTATCGGCTGCGGCGCAGGCGTCGACACTGCCCACAACATCATCCACTTACAGGCTGAGTAACGATGCGGTACATGGCTGGAACAACCTCGGGGTTCGCTCGGCAACTCCACTCTACGACGACCTCATCGTCGCCCGCATATCCCCTGAGACATCACCGTGGTACAAGCGCTTGCTTGCGCTCACTTCCCCTCCCGGCGACCGCATCGTCGGCCTGACCCCCGCACCCGGACCGATGAGGAGCGCCCGATGAATCTCTCCGACACGCTGACCTCTTGGCGCAAGTCCCTGCCGACTATCCTCCGCTGCCTCGCCATCGCACTGGCCGTCGCCCTCGTTGGCGCGCTGGCCGTCGGTGCCTCCTGGCTCACGCACAGGCCGGTCGGGTACTCCGGCGACGCGCACGCATCCTCCCTGATCTCCCCGGACTTCGCCTCGGGCTTCGAGGTCGCGTGGGAGATGACGTCCGCAGAGCTGGGGACCGACGCTCCCATCCAAGAAATCGTGCAGATCGACGGAACAATCGTCATCTTTGCCTCCACACGTGTATCCTCTGATGATCCACTTTCCGGGACACTCATCGGTATTGATGCGAGCGGACGTACTCCCACGGTCCTGTGGCGTCATGACATCCACAACGGCAACATGAATCTTCTGATCTGGGAGGACTCTATCGTCGCCGGTGACGAAACAATACGCGCCGCTGATGGCGCAGTCACCGCTACCTGGGAGACGCCCTTACCCACGACCATGAGGTTTGGGTACTACGCGAACCCGGCAGTTCCTGCGACACTCGTGGGTAACGTTCAACCCATCAGAGAAGGGTCACGCTTTGTGCAAGTGACGTGGCCTGTCGCGCTCGTCTGTGCACCAACCGACACGAGGTACTTATACATTGGCCCAAGGACGGAATTCACATGCACGGCGTGGCACAAAGACGGTAGCCAGGCGTGGAGCTACGTCACGAGCACAGAAGAAGACCATCAACGCGGACCCATCACTACCCCCGCCGTTAATGGTTACATCCTCACCGGCCGCATTAATCAAGAACGCGAGCGGTACGAGGCCGACGGGTTCTTAAACCTCGCTGACGGCACCTACACGCGCGGTGACACACAGGACGGCATCGATGCCACGATGCTGTTCCCTGCGAGCGACGGATGGATCGGTACCGCCTCATCCGGCCCCTCTTGGCAGGACCAAGAGTTTGTCGTCTACAACCCGGACGGGACTGAACGCGAGCGCACTGCGCGCTCGGTCGGTTCCCGAGACTGGTTGAGGATCCTGCACATGACGTGCTGGGATACGACAGGGCACATCATCACCCCCACAGCCGAGCAGGCTCTCGAAACTCTCCGCTCGGAACAGGTTTCCTGGGCTCCACTATGCACACAACCACCGACCTATTCTGAAACGGACATCGGTTTCATCAACGGCAGGCCCCTGATGACGACGAACAAGGACGGCTCACCAGAGACGGATAGCTATCCCGATGATTCGATCCTCGCATCGGACGGTTCGCTTATCCTGTCTCCATCCTCGACCTGGTCAGCCGACGAGCCGAGGCGGCGTGCAACCTACGCGTCACAGCACCTCTACTCCGCCCCCGAGGGTGTACTTCTGTCGAACCTCACCGAGGTCGGTGCCTACGGAGCCACCCCGCTTTACGATGACCTGTTGATAGCGAAACCCAATCACCCCGACAGCTCCTGGCACCGATACCTCGGCACCTACCCCCACTCGGGCACGGTTCTCATGGGCATCACGCCAAAGCGGGCGGGCTGACCCCCAGGACGCGCGCTGACAGACACCGACCCACGAGGCCGGCACTGAGTCGCAGGACGCGCACCGACCCACGAGGCCGGGGCCGGGACCCACACACCCCGGCCCCGGCCTCGTCCCACGTCCCCATCGCGCCCATCGCTTGTGTGACCTACCAGCCATCAGGCAGAATCGTGTCCGTGTTCGCGAATCTCGTCTCCCAGATACCTGTCCCCGTCGCGCTGGCGATAGTCCTGCTGGTGCTCTGCACGCCCTACCTCCTCATCCGTGAAGCCCTCGACCGCTCCAAGGGCGTCACCCCCGCGCCGCGCGACGTGCGCAAGGCCGGAAAAGGCGAGGAGTGGGACAAGCTCAACAAGCACCACACCCCGAAACTCACAGGCTCGCTCAAGAAGCTGGCGGCTGACCCGAACGCGCGCCTGCTCGCCCCGGCGATCCCCTACGCGCTGTGCCAGGGCAACACGGTGGACACGCTCGCGCTGGGTGACAAGCGGGCGATCGAGGAGATGCTCGCCCGCGACTGGGGCATCACGAGCCGCGACGGCCTCCTCCGCCAGCTCTACTCGCTCATGAGGTCCGGGCACCGCGAGGACTACGAGCGCCTGCGCTCCCAATGCGCCAACCCCTCGTGGGTCTCCTCGACGCTCGCGCGCCTGAACAAAACCGCGGACAGCGACACCTACGCGTGGGAAAAGCGCTGGCGCATCAACCGCATCGTCGCCAACGATCGCGGCATTCAATCCGTGGACTTTGGGGCGTGGGATTTCCTGCGCGTCGCGATGCTGACGCGCGCGGGGGCGGGCCTCGGCTGGCTGAGCGAGGACGAGGCCTGGGACACTCTCGCTCTCGTCAACCGCGCGCTGGATCTGTCCTACTCCTCGTGGGACGAGGTCTGGGACGCGTTCCGCACAACCCGCTGGCTGTGGGCCGCCGAGGGTAAGGCGCAGGAGGCGACCAACGACCTGCACGAGCGCAACCGAGGCACCTTCCTCCTGGGCCCCAAGGGCCTGTGGACCGCCATCCCGTGGGATGCCCCCTACCCCGCCCCGCGTTTCCTCCTGCTCGACGCGATCGCGTCCATGGGCGACCTGCGCCTCCTGTCTCCGCAGAAATGGGAGCGCGCCTCGGCCTGGGAGCGCGAGCTCGACAACCAGTCGCGCAGCCGCGCCCCCCTGTCCTCCGGCGGCAAGCCGGCCATCCAGTAGCGACGCCTCCGCGCACAGGACGTAGAATGAGTCGTCAGTCCTGATACGCGAACCGCACAGTCCAGTAGGAAGTCTGGGCGATGCCTCGCATCCGTCGCTGCCCCGAGCAGAATCCAGCGTCATCGGGTCCACCGTGGTGTACCTGGAGACGAGTAATGAAGACGGAGTCCACACTATATTTCGATGGCCAGTTCTGGGTCGGCGTCATTGAGCGCCACGAGGCGGGCCACGTCCGGGCCGTTCGAATCGTGTTCGGCGCGCAGCCCTCAGACGCGGAGTTCTACGAGTTCCTTCTCGCTCACGCAAACGCTCTCCTGTGCCGCCTCGACGAGGCCGCTTGGGCTTCCAATATGGCCCAACGCCAGGCGACGCACCACAACCCCAAGCGCGCACAGCGCCAAGCGTCCCGCCTCGCCCGCCGTGCGCTTCCTTCCACTGCGTCACAGGCAGCGATTCAAGCGGAACGCGAACGCACGGCACGAGAACGAACTTCCGTGACCAGGCAGAAGAAGCGACAGAAAGCTGAAGAGAAACGCCACCTCGCCCGCCTGAAAGCGAAAGCTCGCCACCGCGGCCACTAGCGGCCGTCCCATCGCCGCGTGATACCCTTCCCCTGTACCCCGACGGGGACTCCACTCGCGCCACGTCATTCCCACTGAAGAGAGCACTATGAGCTACGACTATATCCTCCACGTTTCAGATGTCGCCCGCTGGCCCGCGGCGCTGTCGAACCTCGGCAATCTCACACAACTCGGCTTGGCTCACGGGATCACCGTCATCGTGAACGGCACTGGGGTCTACGCGCTCCAGGGCGCGAACGACTGGACTGCTCAGATGGAGGCGGCGGCCGACGCTGGCGTGGACTTCTTCGCCTGTTCCAGGTCACTAGCCAACCACGAGTTCGTCGAGGGCACGCTGCCCGAGTGGCTGGGTCAAGTGCCCGCCGCCATCCCCGCAATCCGCGAGTGGACGAAGGACGGGGCCACGTACATCAAGCCGTGACAGGCAGCGGCCATCGCACGGAGTCACTGTCCCCCGCGCATCGCCATCCGGCTGGAGACACACACCCTCACCTCATGTACAATGTTCTGTACATAGGCGAGCAGAGGAGCACCCCATGAAAACCATGACCTACACCGAGTCGCGCGCACGCTACGCCGAGGTCCTCGACCAGGTCGTCAACGACCGCGAGGAAATCGTCATTACCCGCCAGGGCCACGAGAGCGCCGTCATCATCGCCCTCGACGAGTACGAGTCCCTCATGGAGACCGTCTACCTCATGCAGTCCCCCGCGAACGCCCGCCACCTGCGCGAATCGATCGCACGTCACCGCGCTGGCGAGGGCGTCGTTCACGACCTCATTGAGCTCGACGAGGACTGACCATGCACATCACATGGGACGAGGAAGCCTGGAATGACTACGTCTGGTGGCAGTTCGAGGATCGCAAGACCCTCAAGCGCATCAACGCACTCATCAAGGACATCCAGCGCAACGGAAACGAGGGGATCGGCAAACCTGAACCCCTCCGCTACGAGTTCTCCGGGTACTGGTCGCGCCGGATCGACTCACGGCACCGCCTGATCTACCAGATCAGCGACGACGGCAAAGCCCTCTGGATCATCTCCTGCCGCTTCCACTACGGCCAGTAGCATTCACGAGGCCAGGGCTGATTCCACCCCAACAGACGAGAAACAACGCCCTGACGCCAAGCGCCGCGGCTGCCCCCGCAGGCGCGGCGCCCGCGCACACAACACCGCTCAGTACGTGAGGAATCCCCAGCGGATCAGGTCACGCAGGGGTGCCTCGATCTCGGCGCGCACGCGCCGCGCCGAGCGCCTCCGCCGCCTCGCGCGCAAGGTCAGTCGGAGCGTCCGGCAGAGCGTCGAGCGCCCGCAGCGCCTGAGCAAGGGCGCTCGATCCCTTCATCTTCGGGCGCAGCTCCTCGGGCACGCACATCCTCATGCCGTAGTCGCCCGCGAGCGCCACCAGGGCCTCGACCATACGATTCGCGCCCCTGACGCCGACCAAGGAGGGCAGTAGGGCGGCGATGGTCTGGGCGACGCGGTAGCCGGCCAGCGCCGAGATGGACGCGCAGTCGGTGAGCGTCTGGGTGACCCGCCCGGGGCCGAACCACCCGTTGCGCAGCAGGTAGCCGAACTCGCCAGCCATGGCCGCCGGGTCGTATCGGCCGGTGTCGGCGAGGCGCGCGATGGCCTCGGCGGCGATGGCCCGGTAGTGTGCCTGCGCGGCGGTGGACGCCCACGCCAGGGCCGAGTAGGTGGGCGCGCCCGGCGCCCGCCACCCCTCCCCCAGCGCGCGCACGACCACCTCGAAGGCGGTAATGACCTGCGGGAACTTGAAGAAAGCCCCCTGGAGGATGGGCATCGCGTGGGCAGCCAGAATGTCCGGGTTGTGCTGGAGGGCCCAGGCAGCCCACGCGTAGGCGACGCCGCTCGACCGGTAGTCCCCGGATTCCAGGAGCCGCCCGGTGAACTCGGGAGCCACCCCCGCGACGTTGGCGAGGGCGCCCGCCAGCGAGTCCTCGCCCGTGGCTGGGGTTTGCCCGGGGATCGCCCACGTCTCGTGCATGTCGTCGGTCTTGGTGTACTCGCCGCGCACGATGCTCACAGGCTTTTGATAGGGAGCTCGTATGATCTGCCGCTCCCACTGCGCCTCGATGGGTTCCAGCGGCTCGGTCAGGATCGGGTCGAAGCGGTACATGTCCTGACCGTTCGGCTTGTCGTAGGGCTTGTCCCCCAATGCGACGCGCAGCTGCTCGTGCAGGAGGCGGACCGGGCCGCGGTGCTGCTCCCACTCGCTGCCCTTGCGCCGGTAGCCGCGGAAGTGACCGGCCTCGGGCGCGTCCTTCACATCCATCCCGCGCAGGAGCCGCGAGGCCAGGTAGGAGAGCTGGTTGGCGCCCTTCCAGTTGGGGGCGCTGCGCCAGTACCTGGCGAGCAGCGCCTTGTCGGCCTCCGCCAGCTCGATGCCCTCGCCGCTGATGCGCGTCAGGAGCGCGGGCAGGGCGGCGCCCGCGGCCGCGTCCTCGAAGAGGGCGTGCAGCGCCGCGACGGCCGCGTCGTTGTCGTCGGGCAGCTGGGCGGTGTGCGACGTGCGCGGCAGGTCCGCGGCGGGGGCGTCCAGGAACGTCCACGAGGCCTGGGCCCCCTCCCCGGTTTCGTTTCCCTGGGCGGTCGCGCCGGGGGCAGCCGTACCCGCGGGCCCGGCCCCGGCCTCGTCCCCACGGTCCCCGGAACCGTCAGAGTCCCCGGAACCGGCGGGGGCCGCGACGAGCGCGGCTGCACGGTCTCGCAGGTCGAGGGGGAACTCGGCCCCTGCGACCACGTCGCCAACCGCGGACGCGCAGCCGGGATGGGCCTTGACGAGGGCGGCGAGCAGGCGCAGGTGCGCGCGCAGCAGCTTCTTCTCGGAGCGCGCGAGGACCTGGGCGCTGCCCCGCACGAGCGCGTCCGCCTGCTCCACCGTGAGCTCCCGGGCGATACCCAGAAGCGATTTCTGGGCCAGGGACACGCTCGGAGAGGGCTGGGCTCCGAGCAGGGCGATGAGGTCCGAGGCCGCCGCGAGCTTTTCCTCGCGCGTCGGTTCGAGCGCCTCCCAGGCCCGCGAGAAGACGCGGGCGTTGTAGGCGGAGAAGTCGCGCCGCTGCGCGGCCAGGCACTCGGAGAGGATGCGGGGTCGCAGATGCGGGAAGCGCGTCGCCATGTAGCGGACCAGGTCGTGGCTGTGCAGGCGCTCGAAGTCGCCGCCGGGCGCGGAGGGGTCCTCGCGGTACATCCACACGAAGAGGGCGGAGCCCGGCAGGGCGCCCTCGACGCGGAAGAACTGCCAGAACTCATGGTCGAGGAAGGTCGGGTTCTCCTCGAAGAAGCGCTGCGTCTCATCCGAGGTGGGGTGGGGCGCGGGAATGATCCTGCGCGCGAAGTACTCCAGGGAGGGCGCGGTGGTCAGATGCGCTCCACGCTCAGCCAAAATGGTGCGGTAGGTGTGCCAGAAGGCAACGCCGCCGGGGCTCCCGGCGGCCGCCTCGAGCCACTCGCCGCTGCGCCCAGCCGCGCCGCGCCTGTGGGCGGCGAGCAGACGCTCCAGGTCCGCCCCCTCGCGCGGGTCACCACCGCGGCGGCCCGACCACCGGGCAGCATAGTCGTCGCCGGCGTCATCACTCACGGCCAGGGCGGCGCGCAGGAAGACGCACAGACGCACCGTGTCCTCTGGGACCGCGTCCCACTCCCACTCGACGGCAGGCGGGACGAGGCGCGCGAAGGGCACGGACTTGAACAGGGAGCGCCGATCCTTCTCCGAGGCCCCCTCCAGCACCCGCTCGTAGGCGTCGATGGCGCTCTCCCCGGCGGCGAGGAGGCGCTTGAGGGCCGCGCGGCGCTCGGCCAGGGTCGCAGGCGCGGTCATTGGCCGATCTCCTTCAGCGTGCGCGCGTACCTGGCGGCCTGTGAGGAGCCTCGGAAAAGGCCAAGCCAGCCGACGAGGTCCTCGCCGAGCGGCGGCGCCCACCCCTCGGCCTGCGCCCGCGCGTACTGCGCGGTAACGACGCCCAGCAGCTGCCCGATGCCCGTGCGCCCGCGCTCAAGCCCGGGGAGCAGCGCGAGCGCCAGATCCAACGCGAGGCGGGGATCCACGTTCCCGAGGTCCTCGAAAGCCCGCGCCCACCGGTTCAGTTTCACGGTGTGCGCCACGGCCTCGAAACCGGACACGGCCTGGTCGAAGGCGAGGTCACCGCGCGCCACCAGGGCGGCCAGGGCCTCGACGCCGAGCGCGCGCGACTCCACCTCGCGTTCGCCCATCGCCTGGCCGAGGAGCTGGGCGGACAGCGAGTCCCAGCGCCCACCGTGCTCACACAGGGCCCGGTAGCAGTCGGCGGTCAGCTGCGTACTGTCAAGCACGTACCACTGCGAGGCGATCAGGCAGACGGCGAAGTGACGCACTGACGCGGGGTAGAGATATCGGTGGGCAGTAAAATCACCCGAGGCGCTCGCAATATCCGCGAGCGCGCCCAGCTCAGCTCCCGTCGCGCCCGTATCTGCGCCGACGACGCGCGGGGTAAAGAACGCGTAGACGGGCGAGCCGTCACGCGCGACCTTCGGCTTCCCGCTGCGCGACTCGTAGGCGGGGCGCCCCTCCCACGTCACGGAGAGGGAGGACAGGTAGCCCTCGGCCCGCCTGCGCACCGCCCCTTCGAGGGCGAGGCGAATGCGGGCGGCGGCGGGCAGGTCCGCCTCCCGCTCGTCCACGAGCGCGAGCGCTGCCGCGCAGTCAGGATGCTCGGTGTCCACGCGCATCAGCGCCTGGGTGAGGTCCGCGGGAAGGGGCACGGCCTCCCCGTTGTCCAGGGCGCGGCGCACGAGGACAAGCGGGTTCACGGCCCCCCGATCGTCGGTCGGCGTCGCCAGGAGGCGGTAGCACTGCCCGCGTGCGAGCAGGCCTGCGACCTCGATGATGCGCTCTCGCATGAGGGTGGGCATGTTCTCCGATTCCAACCAGGCGGTGCCAGCGGCCAGCGGGCTCTCCACGCCCTCCTCTCCCCCATCGAGGGCTATCTGCAGGAGACGTCCGAGCATGCGCTCGTACCCAAATCTGCGCGTGGTCAGGCGCCGCACGAGCGGGCGCAACGGTTCCAGCGCATCCGGGGTGAACTCTGGAGAGGCGAGGAACGCGAGCAGCGCCTCGTATTCGAGCCCCATCTGCGCGCCCTCCGCCAGGACGCCCACCCGCCCAACCACGTCCTCGGCGCTCATGGGCACCAGGTCGCCCGCCTCGCGGGGAGGCGGCAGGAAGGAACCCGGCTCGTCCCGGGTATCTGGCACGAGGCCGGGGCCGGGCCGGTCACCCACCGCGCCGACGGACGCGAACTCGCGCGCCTCGGGGACGACCAGCGGATCCAGGTCCGCCAGACGCACGATGGCGGCGACGCTCTCGCGCGTCAGGAGGCTGGCGGTCACGTTATCGCGCGCCAGCCCCAGCGCCGCCCGCTGCACCTGCGCGCTGGGGAAGGAGAGGGCGACGCCGAGCAGGGGTTCGAGGTCGCTGCCCTCCACGGCGCCGAGGCCATCACGCAGGACCCCGAGCACGCGCAGGGCGTTCGCCTTCGACCCCACGAGCGCCCCCTCGCAGCTGCGCGCAAAAAGCTCCACGTCGAGGCGCCCGGCCTTCGCGAGGGCGGTCAGCTGCCCGACCGCCAGGGTGACGGTCGGCCCGACGGGAGAGGACATGAGGGCGCACAGGGCCCCCTGACGGGCCTCGGCCTCGTCGAGGGTCATGGCGAGCAGGCGCAGGGTGCGCGAATGCCAGCCGGCGCGCGCGGAAGGCAGGTCAGCGGCAAGCATGTCGAGGAGGGCGTCGATGAGGCGATCCCGGTCGATGAGTCCCTCGTCGGCGCAGGCAGCGAGCGTGCGCGACCAGCCGGGCGCCCGCCCCGAGCCCATGGTGGCAGAACGGTCGGCGGAGGACAGTGACACGCCGCGGTTGCCCTCCTGGCGCAGCATCCCCCACACCAGCTCCTCGCGCAGCTCCCGATCGGCGCGCATGAGGGGCAGCTGCAGCCCGGGTTCCAGGCCGATGAGCGCCGTCAGGAATCGCTCGTCATGCTCGATGGCCAGGTCCCCCTTCAATTCCGCCAGGCGCAGGAAGCCGATGCCGTCCATCCACGGGTCGGACAGCCGAGCGCTCACGGCCAGATCGTCATCCGTGGGCGGGCCGTCGTTGATCTCCAGCATGCGCGCGTAGACCTGGTCGAGCGTCCACTGGCCCGGGTGCTGCCGGACCCACAGGTGGAGCCTCCAAAAGTCCATGCACTCATCCAGGGTGTCGGGCAGCCAACGGATGGTGCTCACGATTCCTCCTTCAGGAGCAGGGAGACGGCGAGGACGTGCTTGCAGGGACCGCGACCGCCCCTGTGTTTCATCCACCATGGGCAGGTGCACCGGTACTGGCCGATGGCGTAGGGGTCGGCGGGCACCTCCACGCGGTAGCGGTTCGCACCCGACGACACGCGGAATCGCGCGCCCTCCTCCCGTGTGACCGCGCCGCGCTCGATGAGGGTGCGCGCCCCGGCCAGGCGCGGGTGCATGGCGGTGAGCGCGTCGGCGCGCACGGGCAGGGGACGGTGGAAGTAGGCGCCCTCGGTGACGTCGAAGCCAACCTGCCCGCTCGAGGCCAGGAGCGCCAGGCCGCCGGCCACCCGGTCGTGGGCCAGGCCGCAGCGGGCGGCCATGAGCCGCGTGTCGATGCGCGGCTCGAAGGAGAGCAGGGCGGACAGCATGTCCGCGTCCTCCTCGACGCGCGGATCCCCCAGGGACGCCAGGACCGCGCCCTCCCCCGAAAAACCGCGGGACTTGGCGGGGCTGAGCCCCACGCTCAGGCGCGCGCCGGGCAGGCGGGCGACCCACAGGGAGGCGACCGGCTCGCTGCCCGCATCCACGTCAGGCCCGTAGGCCTCAAGCGACGTCATGAGGTGCAGGAGCGGCTCGAACACGCGCAGCCGCTCGGGCCCGGCGACGCACGCGGCCCCCGGCGCGGGCCTGGTCCCCAGGCGCAGGCCGCGCACGGCACGCCCCGCCCACATGACCGTGCCCGTCGCGCTGGACCTCGGCAGGCCCCGGATAAACGCGCGGGCCTGCACGGCGTTCAGCGCGTGGAGAGGCATCATCGCGGAGCTGAGCATCTGCGTCTCCGCGAAGCCCTTGAGCCAGCGCAGGGACAGCGGCACCTTCTCCTCCGTGACCTCCTCGTCCAAGGTCGTGGCCGTCAGCCCCTCCTCGCCCACGCCCAGGTGCAGGGGTTCCCCGCCTCGCAGGGACGCCAAGGCGGCGCGCAGCGGCTGGTTCACGTCCACGTTGGTCACGCCGACCGTGCGGTAAGTGGCGTCCAGGGACGAGGCCTCCACGTCGAGCCGCGCGTACACGCCGCAGCAGACACTAAAGGACTCGAAGCGCAGGCCTTCGGCCGTGCTGGTCACGACCGGGTCGAGCATCCCGATACGGGTCAGACCTCCGCCGGGCGCGACGACCATGCCCGGCGGCACGTAGAAGCGGGTGCGGGCCACACGCGCGACCGCGAGCAGGCCGGCGGCCACCACGTCGGGGCGCTCCATGAACCCCGAGAAGAAATAGGGGCGCGCCGCCTCCCCCTCGGGGGTGGACCCTCCCGAAGTCGCCAGCGCAAGCCCCGCGCCCTCATCCAGGCGCGAGGGGACACCGTAGCGGTAGGCCAGCTCGTAGTCCATGTCGCTCCTTCGCGTGAGTGTGGCGCCAGGCTAACACAGGGCCCCCACATCTGGAGCCGACTTCGCGCCCGCCCGAGCCCACGCTCGTAACACGCCCGACACGACGCCACACAGCCCACCCGATGCGGCCAAGGCGCCGCGGCCGCCCCCGCGGCCGCGGCGCCCCCGCACGCACCAGCGCTCCGTGCG
>CATWCG010000015.1:0-14316 GCA_958349165.1 uncultured Actinomyces sp.
GCGCAGACTCCGCCCGCTTCCCCTCCGGTTCAGTCGTCCTGCCCGGCCTCGACCTGGTCAATGGCGGCGACGGGCGCACCGACACCTACGGTCACGGCACCCAGGTCGCGGGCATCATCGCCTCCCGGCTCCTGCCCGAGCAGTCGGCACTCGAAGGCGTCGCGCCGCGCGTCGCCCTGCTGCCGGTGCGCGTCTACGACACTTTCAACGAAGACCCGCAGAAGGGACCCACCGGCCTGGATGCGGCGACGACCGCGAAAGGCATCGAGTGGGCGGCCAGCCAGGGCGCTCAGATCATCGTCGTCCCGCAGTCCCAGCCCACCCCGGACTCCCGCCTCGACGCCGCCGTCGCAGCCGCCACCGCGGCCGGCTCCCTGGTCGTCGCATCGGCGGGCAACGCCGACTCCCAGATCGTCCAGCAGTACGGCGAAGACACCGTCCCGCGCTACCCGGCCGCGATCCCCGACGTCCTCGCCGTCACCAGCGCCACGGCCGGAGTCCCCGACGGCGGCCAAGTCTCCGGCGTCCACGTCGACATCGCCGCGCCCTCCATCGCCGCGCTCACCACGTCCGTCGCGGGCGGCGACTGCCTGACCGGCGAAGCCAACAACGAGACCACCGGCAGCTCCTCCTTCGCGAGCGCCTACGCCGCAGGCGCCGCCGCGCTGGTCGCCTCCGCGCACCCCGACGAGACACCGGCCATGTGGAAGTGGCGCCTCGAAGCCACCGCACGCCGCGCCAACCCCATCGCATCGACCACCGCCATCGGCTGGGGCATGATCAACCCCTACGCGGCCGTCACCATCGCCGCAAACGCCCACGTCGACGGCCCCATCAACCCCATGACGGGCACCAGCGGAAACGACACTCCCCCCATCCTGCCCGTCACCGAACGCTCCTCCGGCGCCGAAGCCCGCACCCGCGCCGACCTGACCATCGCAGGCATCGCCTTCGCGTGCGTCACGTTCCTTGGGTGCCTCGTCGTCGTGTCCTGGCTGCGCAAGCCGGGCCGCGGCCGCTAAGCGCTCAATTCATCGCCACGCAGGCGTTGATCGACTGGGACTGCAAGCCCGAAGACGCCACGACCGTGCGCACCGTCAAACAATTGTCGCCGCCGCGCGTCGCGGGCAGCGTCACGGACGCGACCGGGCTCGACGCGCCCAGCGGCGCCTCGCCTGGACGCTCCAGGCGGTACTGGAACATCAGCTGGTCGCTCGTGTAGTTCGAATCGGCGGGCGCCGTCCACGTCCACACGATCGAATCGCCCTCCACACGGCCGCTCAGGCCCGTGGGAGCCGCCGGAGGCACCGTGAGCTTACTCGGATCCTCCTGGCTCGCCGTCGGCGCTTCCGTAGGGTCGATACGCACCGAGTGCCCGCCGCCCGTCAGCATCGCGACGACGAGGCCCGCCACCACGACCGCGCCCACCAGCACGAGGGCAATGATCGCGGGAACGGGTAGACGCCGGACGACACGCTCCTCCTCATCGTCGAAGGACGCCTCCGCCGCGCGGCCCGTCGACAGGTTGCGCGGATGATGCCACGAGTCCGCGATCGGCACGACGCCGGACTCCGAAAAATCAAAACCCACACCCGAGCGGATCGTCGCGTCCTGCGCGGCCGACGCCCCCCGAGGCCTCGTCCCCTCCCCCTGGGAGGGCACCGGAACCGGGAAGCCAGCCGGGGACGCCGGTCCCGGAACCGAGGGCCGAGGCATGTGCGGCGCATCGCGCACCTCAATCGGCGTCACGGGAAGCCCCGCCAGGCGCTGAATACCCTGGAGCGACTGAGCAAACGCCAGGGCGGAGCGGGTCCTGCGCGTCGGATCCACGCTCATCGCCGCGCGCAGCACCTCGTCGAGCTCCTCGGGCACGTCCGCGCGCGCAACCCCGCGCAAGCGCCCCGAACGCACGCGCATCGCGACCGCAACCGTCGTGTTATCCCCAATCGGATCCTCGAAGGGGCTGCGGCCCACCAGCAGCGTCCACAGCGACGACGCCAACGCCCACACGTCCTGAGACGGCTCCGCGACCGAGTTCCCATCGTGCTGCTCGGGCGGCGCCCACAGCACCGAAAAACCGTCGACGCTGCCGCCCGCGCCCTCGCCGATGCGCGCACTGACGCCGAAATCCGTCAACACCGGCGCCTTGTACGAGTCCAGCATGATGTTGCCGGGCTTAATGTCCCGATGCACGTAGCCCGACCGGTGCAGCATCTCCACGCCCGACGAAATGCGGATCATCATGTCCAACGCCGACGCCAGATCCATCGGGCGAGCCCGCACCTGATCCGCGATATTCGCAACCGGGCAGTACTCCATGATGAGGAACTGGCGGCCGTCGGGCAGCGACCCCACGCCGTACAGGTTGACGATGGCCGGGTGGCTCGACACGCGAGCCATCGCGTCGGCCTCGTACCTGATCGCCTCGTTGCCGCCCTCCACATTCGGGCGAGCAACCTTGATCGCGACGTCACGCGACGGAACCTGCTGATGGTACAGGTGCACGTCCGCGAATCCGCCCGACCCGAGGGCACGAATCCACCGGAACCCCTCAATGTGCGGGCCGGCGCCCACAACCGCTCCACGCGTCACGGCCTACTCCTCCCGCTCGACGGATTCTCCAACGGACCATCCGCATCCTCGCCGTCCTCCAGCAAGGAACCCACGCCTCGTACCGACTCCTTCCCGGCCGCCGGCGGGCGCCTCCACGTGCGCAGCAGCGAACGCAGCGAGAAGCGACGCCGCAGGCGCACCCACGGACTCGCGGAAGACGCCAGGGACCGCTTGAGCTGATCGACGTCCGACCACGCGGACTCCGCTTCCTTCTGGCCGCCCGTCGCCGCCGCGAAATCAGCGACGTCCGCGCGGCGAGCGATCGCCACGGTCATCGGCACGCGCTCACGGAACAGCGTCCAGCCCGGGATCAGCGCCGACGTCGAGGCCTGGGACGCCACGCGCTGCGCCTCGGCTCCCTCTTCCTGCCCCTCGCGAAGCTTCCAGAACGAGGCCAGCGCCCACGCCGCCTCCTGGCGGGTCTGGTCGGCGCGCACGCGCACGCCCGCGTCAATCGCCATGTCCACGACCTCGTCCCACGAACCCACCAGGGCCACGCCGGGCGAGGCCTTGCGGCGCACGCGAGTCCGCCTGGCCTTGAGCGCAGCAATCAGCGCGAAGGGCGCAAGCAGCAGGAGCAGCGAACCGGACACGGTGCCGATCAGCAGCCACGGGATGCCCGCCCCCGGCGGTTCCTTCGCGGCCACGTCCTGGTCGCGGTTCGCCGGCGGCAACTCCACGGGCTCCTCGGGCGGCTCCGGCGGCTGAAGCACCTGTGGACGCGGCGAATTCTTCTTCTTTTCCGAGTTGTCCTGCGGCACCCGGTCCTTATCCGGCGTCGGGTCGAACACGGCCCAGCCGATGCCCTCAAACTCCATCTCGACCCACACGTGCATGTCGGTGCCCACGAGCGTGCTCGCGTCCGCCGACTCGCCCGACGGGTACGCGCCGATCACGACGCGCGCGTTCCAGCCCAGCTGGTGCAGCATGAGCGCCATCAGGGCCGCATACTGCTCGTCGTCGCCGATCAGTTGGCCGCTATCCGACACCATCGCGGACAGTCGATTGAGGTGATGACCCGGGCGCGACTGATCGGTGTTCTCCGTCAGGTAGTAGCCCTCGTTATGCAGGTACTGCTCGATCGCGCGCGCCTTCTCGATCGGCGAGGACGCGGAGCCCACGATGCTCGACATGAACGTGTCGAGGCCGCTCGGGTAGGGTTCGTCCGTATCCGAATGGAACTTCACCGGCGTCGCGCCCGCGAACTGCGAATCCGTCGGCGTCACGACGGAGTCCGCGTTGATCGTCACCGTCTGCGGCTGGGCGGGCAGGCCCGTCGTCAGCGCCGCATCCGCCCACATGTCAAAGCGCAGTCCCTCCTGCTGCGCGCGAGCGTTCTCCCCGCCGAAGGTCACCGAGCGGACTTCTCCGGCCACCGGCACCCACGGGCCCACGATGCCCGAGGTCTCGATCGTCGCCGTGAACGAGCCGTCGGTGCCCTGCGACGGAGTACGCGGAATCGTCGAGCCAACCGACACGTAGCCGTTACGCACGCTCACCGTCGACGCCTGCCCATCCGACTGGGCCGCGACCAGGGTGGACACCTGGCTCTTCGGGGCGCTCATCGTAAAGGTCGTCCCGTCGTACACGTCCAACGCCGCCAGGCGCACGCGCGTGCGCGCCGGCAGCCCACGCACCGTCATGACCGTCTGCTCCGCCAGGTCCTTCTTGTAGTGGCGGAACGCCGACAGCGGCGACGGGTACTGACGCACGTTAAACGGCGGCTCCACCTTCTCGCGGGCCACGATCCGTCGGCCCACCGGCCCCCACGAGGCCGTCGCCGGCAGGGCCACGCCCACCGCCAGCGCGATCATCAGGGACGAGGCCAACAGCCGCCGGGAACGGAACACCGCCTGACGGGAGGGACCGCGCGTCGAGGCCGTCGCAGCGCTCGCCCCGCCACGGCCTCGTCGATTGACGGACACGTCCAACCCCAGCGACAGGCGCTGGTGTGAAGAAGCCCACGCGAGCCACAGGAACGCGCCCGCGAACCACACCATGAACGGCCACACGGGCGGCACGACCCCGGACAGGCCGAAAGCCAGACCCACGACGCCCATCGCGGCGACGGGGATGATGCCCAGGAGCGGACGCCCCCACCGCACCGAGACGAGGCCGGAGATCAGCGCGCACAGCAGGCCCGTGATCCACGGGACCAGCGCGGGGCCCACGTAGGAGGCCGCCGGCGGCGTCAGCGTCAGGAGGTCCTTCCACGAGCTCACCGAGCCGCGCACGAGGGTCAGCAGCGTGTCCGTCGTGGGCACGACGCCCCAGCGCACGGTCGACGGCAGGGCGATCGGGCCGCCCAGCAGGAAGTAGGCGACGAGCAGCGCCGCGAGGGTCGAAAGCGTGTCCCACGACCAGCGCGTCGAGGCAGCCGCGATGAGCAGGCCGACCGCGACGCCCGAACCGGCGGCGATCAGGCCGACAAACGATCCGAAGACGGCCTCGTGCGTGAGGACCGGCCCCACGAAGAGCACGGCCAACGCGAAGAAGGACAGGAGCGGCAGGCGGGGCCTGGCGCGACCAAGAGCATCAACAGTCACCGGATATCACCCACCAAGTGCGCCAGCTCGCGCAGCGACGGACAGTCGAAAAGCACGCCGCCCTCCAGGCTCCGCCGACGCGCGCGCTGCTTCGGGTTAATGCGCAGGATCTGCACGGTCACGTCCCGGGGAGTGACCTGCGCGAGGTGCGCGGCCTCCTCGTCCGTGACCGCGGGGGACGCGATGACGCTGACGTAGGAGGCCGACGGGCACGAGGCGAAGGCGCGGCGCACGAGCGCCGTGATGTTCGAACGCCCGGAGTACGTGAGGGAGGCCAGGGAGTCGAGCATGCTGACCGCCCCGGTCGCCGGAATCCACCGCTTGCCCGCGGCAAAAGACACCGTGCGCGAGGCGGAAATCCCCGCCAGGGCGAGGGAAGCGGCCACCGACACCCCGTCCTCGAAGGCGTCACGATCCCAGGAGGAGCGCGCCGTGTCGAGCACGATCAGGTGGTGGGAGCGGTGCGTCTCCTCGTACTGGCGCACGATGAGCTTGCCGAGGCGGGCCGTGGACTGCCAGTGCACGGCCCGTCGATCGTCGCCCGGCTCGTAGTCGCGCAGCGCGTGGAAGGACACGTCGGAGCTGGACAGCTTCGCCGTCACCACGCCCTCGACGTCGACCTGGAAACCGGTCGCGTCGAAAGGCACGCGCACCGTGCGCGGATGCACGTAGAGGGTCACGGGGTTATCCCAGGAACGCACGCGGCGCAGCAGGCCCAGGCCGTCAGAGCGCACGGTGCGGGCCGGGCCGATCTCGATGACGCCGCGGCGGCGGGTCACGACGGAGAAGAACTCGTCCCACGTCCGGTGGGAGGGCACGCCCGGGATGACGAACTCGGCGACGCCGGCGCCGATGGGCAGCTCGATGACCTCGGAGCCGCCGCGGCGGGAGGTGTCGTTGACGACGCGGATCTCGCCCAGAGCCGTCTGGCCGGCCGTCACCCTCTCCTGGGGCAGGCGCAGCGACACGCGGTAGGGCGAGGGGGCGGCGACGAGCACGATCGCGATGACCAGCAGGGCCACGCACGCGATGGCCAGCGCGAAGGCCTCGGCCCATCCCACGACTCCCGCGACCACCAGCCCCGCGATCGCCGAGGCGATCACCAGCCACCCGAAGGGGGTGACGATGCCGCACGCGGCCAGCACGTAGCGCATTCCCGGGATCGCGCGGAGACGACGATCCAGTGCGGTACGCGCCGAGGCGACGGCCCGCAGGACGCGCGGTCGTTCCGTCAGGCCGATGTCGGCCTTCACACGCTTCATGGCGTTCCTCCCATCAGATCGGTTCCTCTCACGCCCCGGCCGCTACCGGCGCGGCTCGCAGCTTTCCACTCGCACCGCCCCGTTCAGCTCGGCCTGAGAGCCGGCCCGCGTCGCGATGCCGGACTCGACCTCGGGGCCACCCACGACAACCTCGCGGGGGTGGCCGGGATCGACGTCGGAGGAGACGCGGCACACGTGCTCGACGGACACGCCCGGCGTGAAGCCGGGGGCCACCAGGTTGAAGGTGTGGCACGCCTGGCCGGGGACCTGCCCGGCGACGCCCGGGCTGCAGTTCTCGACCCACTTGGTGGACACGCCCAGCTCGGTGGTGATGCCGTTGGAGTCCGCCGAGGCCTCGCCCTGCGAATTCTTCGCAACCACGTGGGCGCTCACCTGCGCGCCCTCGGGGAGGTTGTTGACCACCACGGATTGCGAGCCCAACATGTTGACCTGCTGGCCACCCACCGTCACCGTCAACTCCGTCATGGCCGGGTAGGCCTCGGCGACGGCCACATTCACGCGGACCGCGCCGGGCCCGGCCTTCGAGACCGTCACTCCCTGCAGGGTCGGGGGCGCGATGGGCTGTCCATCGGCGCGCACGGGAGTCGACGCAACCGTTTCACCCGAGGTCGCCAGACCCACCTGGCAGAAGTAGTAGGTGCGCGCAGCGATACCGCTGCCCTCGATGAGCATGCCGTCGCGAGCCTCCGAACCATTGACACACGAGCCCGGATCCGAGGAGTAGCGCAGGCTCAACTCGCCGACGGCGAAGCCGTTACCGGGCGCCTTGCTCAGGTTCCTGACCACCAGCTGGCCGTGCCTGCCCGTGCCCTCGAGCGTCGGAGCGCCGATCGGCATGGGCACGGTCGACAGCGAGAAGCTCTGACTCGACGTCGAATGGTCGCCCTCGGCGTTGGACAGATCCACGGTCACGGACACCGAGTTGCCGGGGGTGACGCCGTCGACGTGGACGGACGTGGTCGAGCCGTCGACCGTTATCGGCTTCCCGTCCACGGTCACGGTCGTCGCCCCCCAGTTGGTGCCGCCGGAGCGGCCAAGCTTCCACGAGACGTCGACGGAACCCGTCGACCCATCGGCGCTCGAGCCCACGTGCCTCAGCGTGATCCCACTGGCGGGATCCGGCTTGCCGTGCGGGGTCGCGTTCGCCGGCAGGGACCACTCGGCCTGCTTCTCCGCGCCATTCCGGGCGACGATCGACACCGTGTAGTTAACGCCGTTCTCCAGGCCGCTAATCGTCGCCGACGTGTCGGAGGCGCCCGCCGTCGTCTGCTTGCTGGAGCCATCGCCGCCGTTGACCGCGATCTCATACTTCGTGATCGGGGACCCCTCGTTCTCCGGGGCGCCCCAGGTCACGGTGACCTGACCGTCGCCCGCCGACAGGGTCGGCACGGCCATCTTGGCCGGCGTCGCGTCGATCAGGACCTCCGCCGAGGCCTCCGACGGGTCGGAATCGCCGACGGCGTTGCGGGCAACGACGGTGAACTTGTGTCGAGCGCCGTTGGTCAGGCCCGACACCTCACACACGGTCTGCTGACACACCGCGCCCCCGCCCTGCGAGCTCGTCACCATGTACTGCGTGATGCGCGCACCGTTATCGGAGCCGGGCGTGAAGGACACGCTCGCGCGCCCCGCGCCCGTGGGCGTCACCTGAACGTTCTCGGGGCGATCCGGGCGGTCGCGCACCGTCACCGACACGCGGCCCTCGACCACGCGCGACGAGTCCAGCGTCTTATCGATCACTCGATAGACGATCACCATGTTCCCGTGGAAGCCCGCGCGCGGGCTCACCGCCAGGACCGTGCCCTGCGGGTCCACCGTGCCCTCGCCAACCTCAACGGTCGCCCGCTGAATCGTGATCGGCGTGTCCGGGAACGGGTTCGTCGTGTACTGCGTCAGATCCACGTTCACGGTGCTGCCCGCATCCGCGACGATCTGCGCGAGCGACGTCTGGATGAGCGGGCGCGTCGAGGCCACGACCTCGATCGGCACCTTCGCGCTCACCGGGCTACCCGAGCCATCGTCCACGCTCAGCGTCAGCGAGCCAGCGGACCCCGGCCTCGTACCGGCCTCCGCGCTCACCGCCAGGCGGGTCTCCGACTCGTTACGCACCGTGATCCCCGAGGGGATGTCCGACACGCGGTAGGTGAAGGACGACGGGTCGGGCGTATCCGGGTCGGAGACCATCAGCGGCAGGTTCACGGACGTCTCTTCTCCCGACGCGACGCGGATCACCGTCGGCGTGATCGTCGGCGGGTGGTTCTGCGTGGCCTCCACCTGGATCGGCAGGGTCAGCGACGCCGAGGACGCCGAATCGTCCCCTTCGCGCCCGTCGAAGACCTCGACGTTCACGAAGGTTTTACCCACGTAGCTCGAATCGACGGTGAAAGAAATGGAGGTCTCGTCGGCCGTCAGGTTCGTCAGGCCGGCGCCCCCGCGCACGGTCGACACGTCGCGAATGTAGGCGTGCGCGTCGCGCTTGACCATCACGAAATCGTCGAGGGACAGGGTCTTGGTCTCCCCCGCCTTCAGGCGGATCGGCACGCGCGAGGGGTTCACCGCGGGCACCTTGCGTTCCGCGCCGGGCACCGACACGACCGCCGAGGAGGACAGCCCGTCCTGGTCCGTGATCGAGTAGACCACGAGGCGGCGATCCGTCTGCGGTGTCACCGTCACCTTGTGCGTCGTGTTATCCACGCTCACGCCGTCGGCGCTCGAGGAGATCGTCAGCTCCGACAGGGCGCCATCCGGATCCTCGTCGTTGGCGAGCACGCTGACCTCGACCGGGGCGCCGTCGCGCGGCATATCGGACAGCGACACGAGGTCGTCGCGCGCGATCGGCGACATGAGCGGCGCGTCCGCGGCGACGTTCACCGTCAACTGACCCGTCGCGGAACCGCCGCGGCCGTCCTCGACCACGTAGGTGACGACGAAAGGATTCTCCTCGGCGGGCGTCGTCAGCGACACGGAGGTGGCCGACACGACCGAGGCCTGCACCTGGCCGTTCGAGGACTCCAGGGATCCCTCGCGCAGCTTCAGGGTGTCGCCGTCGGGGTCGACGTCGTTCGACAAGACGTTGACCTCGATGGTGCGCGACGGGCGCGCCTGGACGACGTCGGGCAGCGCAACCGGGTTGTGGTTGAGTTCCGAGGGCGGGGCCACGCCCACGCGCACGCGCGCCTTCGCCTGGCGGCCCAGGCGGTCCTCGACCGTGTAGGTGAAGACGTCCGTGCCGGAAGCGTCCGAGTTCGGCGTGTACTCGATCCACTCGGTGCCCAGCGTCGCCGTGCCCATCGTCGGGGGCTGGTCGATGCCCACCAGGGTCACGGAGTCGCCGTCCGGGTCAATGCCGGTGAGGGGCACCGGGATGCGCGTCGTCTGGCCGGCGGCCGCCCACGCCGTCAGAGCCTTGGGCTGGGGCGCGGAATTCGCCTGCTCGGCGCCGATGACGTTGAAGGTCGCCGTCGCGCTGGCCGTGTTGCCGGCGCTGTCGGTCACCGTGTAGGTCACGTCGACGCGGCCCGTCTTCTGCCCGGCCTCGAAACGCACCAGGTTACCGGTCACGAAGGCGTGTCCGTACTCGGAGTCGACCGTGCCCGCCAGGGACGAGGACACGCTCATCTGCAGGCCGGAGGGCGAACGGTCGTTCGCGAGGACCTGGATGGAGGCGATGTCGCCCACGCGCACCTTCGCCGAGTCGTCTTGCAGCTCGAGCGGAGCGCGATCGTCCTTCGCGCGCGTCGGAATGACGGCCACCGAGGCCGTGGCGGCGCCCGACCCGTTGGACACCGTGTAGGTGAAGCGCGCGACGTCGTCGAGGCCGGCGGGCGCGGTCACGCGCAGGAGGTGACGGTCGATGAGGGCCACCTCGATGCCCGCGTCAGAGTCGACCTCGATGGACTGGACGACGAGGACGCCGCCGGAGGGATCCGTGTCGTTGGCCAGGGGCGCGACCAGGGCGGAGCCGCCGCTGGGCAGGATCGCGATATCGTCCTCGGCGACGGGAGCCGCGTGCTCGTCGCCGGAGACGACATCCACGCGCACGACGCCGACCACGGCCTCGGGCCCGTCGCTGACGGTGTAGGTGAACTCGTAGGAGCCCTCCTGCGAGCCCGTGAAGGTCACGACGCCCAGCTCCAGGTCGGGCACCAGCGTCGTCGACGCGGGCGCGGTCGAGACCTTCGTGAGCGTCAGGACGTCGCCGTTGGGGTCCGTGTCGTTCGCCAGCGGCGCGACCACCAGGGGTTCGCCCACGCGCGCGACGTAGAAGTCGGCGTTCGCGATCGGCGCGATGTTGCCGGGCTCCTGGACGAGGACGGTCAGCTCACCCTCCGTGGTCAGCCAGCCGTCGGATACGTACACGGACACCGTGTGGGCGCCCGTGGTGGCGCCGATGTCGCGGATCGACAGGGTGCCGTCCTCGGAGAATTGAACGGACAGGCCCTCGGAGCCCTCGGCCCTCTCCAGGAAGATCTGGTCGCCGTCCGGGTCGATCCAGTCGGCCAGGACGTTGTATTCGATCTGCGCGCCCGCGCCGAGCTTGACGTTGGCGTCGTGGACGCGCTTGGGGCCGACGTTCTCGCTCCACGGGTGCACCCGCAGGGAGACGTTCGCGGTGGCCGAGGCCAGGCCGTCGGAGGCGGAATAGGTGAAGGAACTCGTCCCCTGCGCGTCGTCGCCGACGCCCGTGATCTGCAGGGCGCGCCCGCCGCGCGTGACGACGACGGAGCCGAAGGAAGGCTGCGAGGTCGCCTCCGCGGTGAGCACGTCACCGTCGGAATCGGAGTCGTTCTGCAAAACGGGCAGGAGCGTGGATTTTCCGGGGCGCACGCCGAAGTCGTCGTCGACGGCCGTGGGGGGTGTGTTCTTCTCGTTGCGCTGCGGGTCGCTGATCTGCTCGAGCAGGTCGGGGTTGGATTCGTCCGACTCGACCTCGTTGGCGTCCGGGTTGTCCTGATCCCAGTTGTCGACCATGATCATGTCGCGGTCGGGCAGCCACACGGTGCCGGCATCGACGTCGTTGAGGACGATGCGGGTGCGGTTGACGCGGAAGACCGGCTGCTTCGACGTGGCCAGGTTCTCGACGTTCGAATAACGCTGGGTGCCGCTCTCGCACACGCGGATCGCCGCACCCGAGGTGCCCCACGCGCCGTACGCGCAGCCCTGGTGGAAGGCCGGGGGCGCGGGGACGCCACCGACGCTCGACCCCTCCTGCGCCGGCGTCACGGTGGGGGCGCCGCCGTCCAGCGGCACGCTCACGAGAGAATCGGCGGTCGCCAGGAGCACCGAGGACGAGGCCGGACCCGCCATCTGCAGGGAAGCGCCCGGGGCGATCCCATCCCCGTTGAGCGCGCGCGTGCGCCCCGAGGGCAGCACGAGTGTATTGGTCGTCGCGTCGTAAATGACGGGCTTGTCGCCGACCGCGGTGATCGACAGGTCGTCACCCGCGGAAATGCCGCTGAGCGTGGACTTTGACACCGACCAGGTCGCGCCCGCGCGCGCCACCGTCGTCAGCGTCGCGTACTGCGGCGCGTAGGCGTAAACAGTGCCCTTCATCGACACCGTCACGACGCCCCCGGCCAGGCCGTCGGCGATGGCCTCCGTGTCGTCGTACTTCAGGGCGTCGGGACGATTCGCGTCCCCCACCCACAGGTATCCGGCTGACGCGTCGAGGACCGCGAGCGTCGTTGCGCCCTGCGCGACCTGCGAGCCCTCCGGCACGGTGATCGCACCGCCCAGCTTCATGCCCGCCACGTCGACGGAAGACACGGAGTGAGTCGTCTCATCGCCGATCGTCACCGTGCGCCCATCCTGGCCCAGGGAGACCCGCGCGCTCGGCGTCGACACGAAGCCGTCGAAGGTCAGCGCATCGTAGTTCAAGTGGCCCAGAGACAGGTCTGACCCCTTCGACACCCAGATGCCGCCGTCGTCCACGTCGAGCTCCGTCACCTCGATGCCGCGATGGAGGAGTGCAACGACGACGAGAATCGACGCCAGCAGCAACACACCGATCGCGGGAAGACGACGCGACACCCGACGAAGCGCCTTCACGGCGCGGTCACTTTTCGCCACGATGCTCACCACTCTCCGAACAACCTGCCCCGCCCGAACGCAGGGTCCTCAACAGCCTATCTCAAAACAAAGGGGGGTACGACCCCCGCTCCACACCCCGTGAGGCGCCACACGCGCGGTCAGGGAACGACCGTGCACTGGCGCACCGGATCCGACATTCGTCCAGACGAACGCGACACCGTCGTGATCTGCATGCAGTTCTCGCCGCTGGCCCCGTCCACGCTCACGGTCGTCGTCTCGACGCTGCCGCTCGCGCTTCCGCCCGCGCCCGAGGACTCATACGTGTAGGTGAGGTCGGCCGGGGCGGCGCCCTGCGGCGCGCTCCACGTCCACGTCACCGTGCCGTCGGCGTACTCCCCCGAGAGGTTCGTCACCTGCGGCGGGGCCGCGCCGAGCGCGTCCTCCGGCCTCGTCGAGGCGCTCGTCGTCTCCTGCGCGGGAGCGATGCGCGTGAAGGACCCCTCCCCGCGCAGCATGCCCACCGCCAGGCCGGCGGCGATCACCGCGGCCAGCAGCGCCAAGATCACACCCGCCACCGGGCTGATCCCGCGCTTCGACGAGGAGGACTCCTCGACCACGCGACGCTCCGATGCCTCGTCCGCCTCCGAGGAACGCTCAATCTTCCACGAATCAGCCACGGCCTCGACGCCGCCCGAGCCGGCCCCACCCTCGAAGGAATACGAGGACGAGCGCAGGCGCGTCTTATCCGGGTCGATGACCGGCGCGCCGCGCAGGCGCGTCTTCTGGTCCCCGGCGGCGGGCGCGGCCGAGGCCTTGGAGCGCTTCTCCTTGATCTCCATCTCTGTGCGGGGCAGGCCCAGCTCCTGTTGGACGCGCTGCAGACCCTGCCCGAACTCCATCGCCGAGGGCGTGCGCTCCTGCGGATCAACCGCCATCGCCGCGCGCAACACGCGCTCCAGCTCCGCCGGCGCATCCGCGCGCCCAAGGCCCCGCATACGCCCCCGCTGCACGCGATTAGCGATCGACGCCGCCGAATTATCGCCGATCGGATCCTCGAAGGGGCTGCGACCCGTGATAAACGTCCACGTCGTCGAGGCGAGCGCCCACACATCCTGCAAGGGCGAGGCCGGGGAATTCACGTCCTGCTGCTCCGGCGGCGCCCACAGCACCGAGAAGCCGTCAAACGCGCCGACCTCCAGGCGACCCACCTTCGAGGCCACACCAAAATCCGCGAGCACCGGCTTCCCGTATGCGTCCAGCATGATATTCGACGGCTTGATGTCGCGGTGCACGTAGCCCTGGCGGTGGAACATCTCGACGACGCCACACACCTTGATCATCGTGTCCAGCGCCGTCTCCAGCGACATCGGGCGGGCACGAACCTGCGTGAGCAGATCCGCGACCGGACAGTACTCCATGACCAGGTAGGCGCGCCCGTCGGACGTCGTCCCCACGCCGTGCAGCTCCACCACCGACGGGTGCCCCGCCAGCAGCGTCATCGCGTCGGCCTCGCGGTGCAGCTCCTGCGTGCCGCGCTCATCGCCCTGGGCGCGCACCACCTTGATCGCCACGTCGCGGCTGGGCAGCTCCTGACGGTACAAGAACACGTCCGCGAAACCGCCCTGCCCCAGCGGGCGCACCCACCGGAAACCGGGGATCTCGGGTCCGCGCATGCCGGCCACAGCTGGGCTCACTGCTTCTTCTCCTCGTGCATCGTGCGCGCGATGGACGCGCTCAGGCGCAGCTTGCGGCGCATGCGCAGGCTACGCAGGGACAGCGCGCGACGCACTCGCGCGAAGAAACCGGAACGCTTGGCCACCTGCGCACGCAGCTCGCCGACCTGC
>CATWCG010000016.1:0-14272 GCA_958349165.1 uncultured Actinomyces sp.
GCCCGAGGACATTCGCGCCCGCGCGCGCTGTCTCTCCGACGACATGGGCACCGCGATCTCCGAAAAGTCCCAGCGGATCTTCTTCGACACCCCCGGCCTCGATACCCTCCTCATCCGTTCCCTCGCCCACGTCGCCCGGCGCACCGCGACCGTCGGGCGCGCGTGGGCGCGAACGGTCGTAGCCATCGGCGCGGATAGGGACGGGCGCATGGCCCGCATGCTGCCCCTCATTCCCAGGCGCGGGTACGACGCCCTCATGACCGGCATGCTGACGATCGGCACCGCCGTGGGGGCCCTGCGCGGCGGCGCGGTCCACGTCGCCTTGCTGCGCGACTCCGATGCCGACCCGGCCTTCCAGGACCCGCTGCCGGGCCATCCCGAGGCGCAGATCCGCCGCGTCGACGCGCCCGCGGTCCTGTCCGACATGTGCGCCGACATCGACGAGCTCTACTGGTCGCGCACGATCGGCCCCGCCGTCAAGATCACGCGCGTCGGCGAGGGCGAGGCGCGCCGCTGGCTTCTCTCCCTGGTCGGCACCGAGTCCATGACCTGGCGCTCCACGAACAACCCCGCCGACGTGGAGACGAACATTCGCCTCATGCTCGGCCTGGAGGCCTCGATGAGCGTCGGCGTCGTGAGCGCGATCCACGCCGCCATGGAACGCGACGGAGTGCCCGCCGACCGGTGGGCGCGCGAGCCCGTCCTCATCTGCGGCCACTCCCAGGGCGGCATCGTCGCTGCCGCCCTCGCCTCGGTCCCACCGCACGAGGCCGGGGTGAACGTCGCGGGCATCCTGTCCACGGGCGGCCCGAATCGCCGCATCCGCGTGCGCCCCGACGTCGTGACCGTGGCCGTCTACCACGACCAGGACGTCATGCCGAGCCTCGACGGCTCGCCCGACCGGGCCCCCGACCGGCGCGTCACCGTCGGGCGGAGCCTCGTGAGGCCTCGTACCCGCCCCCTATACTACGCGCACTCCTCCTCGACCTACACGGAGACCGTGCGCCTCCTCGAGCGCAAGGTGCGCGTGACCCCGTGGGGTCGGCTGGCATCATCCATGGCGGCCCTGCAGGATTTCCTGCCCACCCCGGGCGAGTCCACGCGAGTCATGCACTACGAGATCTGGCAGGACATCCTGACCCCCTCCGCCGAGGGCACGTGGGACACGGTCGCGGCACTCGAACGCGCCAGCTCCTACGAGCCCGCCACCTACCCCATCGACTACGCGGCCGAGGCGCCCAGGCTTCCTCGCGTCGCACGCCCCAAGCGCCGCCGCCCGTCGGTGCTCGGCGCTCTGTCAGCGCTCGTTCCCTTCAGAAAGGACAGGTCATGAACGACCCACACGCCCCCCTGCGCGAGGTGCGCCGCTGGATGCGCGTCTCGACCCCCGTCAACAAGGCGGCCTCCTCGGGCCTGCGCGGCCGTCTCCCGCAGATCGCCGGGCCGCTCATGATCGGCGCGCTCGGCGTGGGCGCCCTGGGCGCCGGGATCGCGTGGCGCGCCCTGTCCTCGACGCGCGGCACCGGACGCACCCAGCGCTTCGTCGAGCTCGCCGCCGCCGCGCTCGACGCGCGCTTCCCGGAGGAGGCCACGAACGAGGCCGGGGCTGGGCCCGGTGAACACGGTTCCGGTCAGCGCCGCGTCGTCAACGTGGAGGTCGGCGAGGGATTCGGGCGACCCTCCCTCGTGTCCATCGACGTGGTCCTGCCCGCCCAGGATGCGCTGACCGACCCCGCGGCGGCGACGTCGGCGCTCGACGAGATCACCCGCGCGACCTGGAACAATCCCGAAATGGCTCCCGTGAGCGTGCGCGCCCGCATCCTCGTCGCGCGCACGGACGGCGGCGACGCGGACTCCCTGGCGGCGCCCGGCGCCCAGACCGACGCGGTCGTCGACATGACCGCGCTCGGCTTCGAGGACGAGATCGCCCGCCCCGACGAGCTTTACATCCGCTACGGCGCGCCCGAGGGCGACCCCGCCTGGAGGCCGTGACCGGACCGTGAGTCCGGGCCTCGTTCTTGTGACGAGGTGTGGCGTCCCACCCCTTGGGGGCGCTCTTGTTCGCTCTGTGACCGTTTGATAGTGTCTGGCTTAACGGCACCGAAGTGACGTCGAAGGAGCATCATGGCTGGCGATCTTGTCATCGAAGAGGGGGACCTCGAAGTCCTGCGCGATCGAACGAGAGATCTGTCCAGCAGACTGCAGTCGGTGACCGTCGCGACGGCGGGCGACTACATCTCCTCTGCAGTCGGGGGAAGCCCGCTCGCAGGACAGGGGCGCAGTGCGGGCGAAACGATTGACGAGGCAGTCATTGCACTGACGCGCGACCTGGACGATTTCTCCCAGTCCGTGAACGACTCGATCAACGCCTACAACGCGAATGAGCATGCCGCGACAGTGAGCTTCCAGCACACCGACCACGGCGGCCCGGCGATGACGATGGATGACCTGCTGCGCATGAGGGAGGAACAGTAATGGCAACCTGGGCGGACATCCAGAGCTGGCAGCTCAGCTACGTGGAGGAGGCCGAGGACCTCATCGAGGCCGAGGTGCGCGAGGCGCGCGAGATCATCGCCGACCTCGAGCACGCCGCGAACGACATCCGATCTCAGGGCGAGGCGCCCGACCGGATGCGTCAGCGGCTCACCGAGATCCAGGACAAGCTGGACTCGCGCCTCAACGAACTCACCGAATACGCGCTGGCGACCGCGGAGCTGCACGGGTATGTGAGCCGGGTCGTGGCAAAGCGGAAGTCTGCGTGGGAGGTCGCGGCAGAAGTTGGGTATGACATTCCGGAGAGCGGCGATGTTCAACCGTCAGCGCCTGAAACGAGGTTCGAACCCATGGCGAGCAAGTTCGCCGAGCTACGCGATTGTATTGACGATGCAGTGAGAATAGCGACGGAGGCCGAGGAGACCGTGGGGCCACGCTATCAGGCGTTGGCCGACGGCCAGTATGTCCTGGCCGAGGGACGCCACTCGGAGTCCGCGGGCCTGGCCAACGACGCCGACCCCTCGTGGAGTCCCGAGGAAGTCTCCGTATGGTGGGCGCTCCTGTCGGAGTCCGAGCGCGAGGCGCTCATCAACAAGGATCCGGAAAAGTACGGAAACCTGGATGGCATCGACATGGCGTCTCGGGCCAAGGCGAACGATCTCGTGTTGAACGGACGCATTGACGCCGCGGGACATCGTATCCCGGGGACGGGCCTGCTTGAGAAAGCCCAGAAGGAGTACGATGAAGCGAAAGCTGCATATGAGAGGGATAAGGATTCATTCTGGGGTAGGCAGTACAGTGATGATGAAGCACTTGAACGCTATCGCAACGCAGAAAATAAACTGAATGATCTCATAGCCGTCAAAAAAGCCCTTGATGATAATCCAGATATCTCACTAATTACTCTTGAGTTTGGAAAAGGCGGAGAAAACGTGCGTGCGGCACTCGCTATTGGAGATGTCGATAACGCGAAGCATGTAACGACCTTCGTTCCGGGCATGACCACGTCTTGTCGTAGGAGTACTGACCTCAACTTGGGGTATGCGCGGAACCTGATCGACGCAGCGGAGAATGCGGGTGGTGCAGAAAAGGGAAGTGTCGCAGCGGTTGCGTGGCTGGGCTATGAAGCGCCTCCGCATCCTGAAGAATTGGATTTTTCCGTTGCGTCGACACACAAAGCGGAGGTGGGCGCTCAGAAGCTCAATGGCTTCCTGACAGGAATCCACTCATGGCGCTCAGAGCGGGGAATGGACGTGCACCAAACTCCGGTCACGCATTCCTACGGGTCCCTGACGGGCGGCTTCGCGATGCGCGACATTGGAGAAGGCGTCGTCGATGACTTCGTGTACACGGGTTCCCCGGGCTCAGCGGTGCATTCTGTCGGGACGCTGGGGGTAGACCCCGACCACACGTGGGTCTCAGCGATTCCGTTACATGATGATGTACAGGGAATGGGGCCCGATTGGACCTTCGGCCGCGACCCCAAGGAGCTGGAAGGGATCGGGCATCTCTCGGGTGACGCGACTGGGGGAGACGGATACAACTCAGATCCAAACGCCGGCACATTTGCGAATCACTCCGCTTATTTCTATAAGGCGAAGGAGGGCCAGCATAACTACTCTCTTGAGGATATCGGCCAGGTCATCGCAGGTAAGAAGGAGAGGTTATGAGCCGGAAACAGCTGGTCACGCTACTGGGTGCTGCCTGCGCCTCTCTGGTTCTGGCGGCGTGTATTCCGATCCCAGCGGATGATGCTGACCTGTATTTTGGGCGCGGCAGCGGGAGTATTCCGATCTCCGAGGGGCAGACGACGGAGGTTCACATCAGGGATACCCTGCCCCGGTATCTAGGTATCATCGAGGAGGTCGTCGTCGAGTCCGGTGGCGCGGTAGCTATGAACGGCAAGAATCGAGTCGACGGTTGCTTGACGGAGGACGCGACCGATATGGATATTCATTGGGATTCGATGGTTATTCCTGCTATCGATTATGAGGATTTGCGGCGGATGGTCGTGGAGGGGGCGCAGCGTAACGGCTTCGGCTATTCGTGGGATCCGGTACGCAGAGATAAACTCAACTCTCGCACTGTTGCTGTCGGAGATGGCTACGGGAATAGTCTGATTTTCTATCACCACGAGGCTCAGGACCGCATTATCATTAGTTTGTATTCGGGGTGTATGTTCCCGTCCCAGCCTCTCGATCCGGACACCCCGCGCTCGTCCTATCCGCTTCCTAGCCCCGAAGAGATGTTTCCGAATCTGACAATCGTGCAGGCCTTTGATAATAACGGCGACGAGAATCCCGATTTACGACCGCAGTCGGGGGTTCAGTCCGGAGCGCAGACGGGGGAATGAACATGACAAAGAAATGGACCCCAGTACGCGTGGGTGCGGGGTGCGTCGCGGTGGTGGCCGTGTTGGGTGGGTGTCATGCAGCAAAGTCGCGCGATGCTGAGCTCGTTCCCTTTCCTCAGCGTGTGAGCATTGAAGAGTACACGAGCCGTCAGCTGCTGGAGATATCGAGTATGGCTGTGCAGGTGGCCGCCGAGACCGGTGGTGAGCTGACGGTGATGGGCCTGCCGTACGTACAGGTGTGTGGCAGTGGTGATACCCAGGGTTATCGGGTGGTTGGCTACACCACGGTGGCTCCGTCGATGTCCTTTGAGCGGCTCGAGAAACTGGTGACAGAAAACAAGCCCGATTGGGCGGTGGCCGTGCAGGTTGACAAGCAAATCGATAGGGATGCTACTCGGGGTATCCAGCTGATCGACAACTATGGTGGCCTGGCCGAGTTCAAGTTTTCGGAGGAGTCTATCGCCGTGAGGTCGCGTTCTGCGTGTTTGCCGACGGATAAGCCTCTGGATGATCCCGGTCAGTTCGTTCTGCCGTCGGTGGAGGAGGCGTTCCCGGGCGTGCACGTGACGGTCAGCGACAACACGAACCCCGAACTGCACCCGGTCCCCACGCTCGCCCCGGGCGCTCACGTCACCCCACAATCCGGCACCCAGAGCGGTGCCCAGTCGGGTTCCTAACCCCGCCCCGGCCTCGTCGATACAGGGCAGAAACGGGGCGGGCGGCGAGGCGCGAACCCGCGCACCCGCCGCCCCAACCCCGCCCAGGCTCAGGCTCAGGCTTCCCAGCGTGCCAGGCGCTCGGACAGGCCGACGTAGGTCGCGGGGGTCAGCGCCAGGAGGCGCTCCTCCACCTCGGCGGGCAGACCCAGGCCCGCGATGAACTCACGCATGTCTTCCGCGCCCACCTCGTGGCCGCGCGTCAGCTCCTTGAGTCGCTCGTACGGGTTCGCCATGCCGGTCGCGCCCGCGATAGCCGCGGCGCGCATCGCCTGCTGGACGGCCTCGCCCAGCACCGCCCAATTCGCGTCCAAATCGCGGGCCATACGAGCCGCGTTGATCTCGATGCCATCCAGGCCACGCACCAGGTTGTCGTAGGCCAACACCGCGTGACCGAACGCGACGCCCACGTTGCGCTGCGTCGTCGAATCCGTCAGGTCGCGCTGCATGCGGCTGGTCACCAGCGTCGACGCCAGCGAATCCAGCAGCGCGTTCGACACCTCCAGGTTCGCCTCCGCGTTCTCGAAGCGGATCGGGTTGACCTTGTGCGGCATCGTCGACGAACCCGTCGAGCCCTGCGCCGCCAGATTCTGGTGGAAATAATCCATCGAAATGTAGGTCCACGCGTCCGTCGCCAGGTTGTGGGCGATGCGGCCCGCGCGCGCCACGTCCGCGTACAGCTCCGCCTGCCAGTCGTGCGACTCAATCTGCGTCGTCAGCGGGTTCCACGTCAGGCCCAGGCCCTCCACGAAAGAACGAGCCAACGTCGGCCAATCCGCGCCCGGCACCGACACGACGTGCGCGGCCCACGTGCCCGTCGCGCCGTTAATCTTGCCCAGGTACTCAGTGGCCTCGACGCGCTTGATCTGGCGGGACAGGCGGTGCGCGAACACCGCCATCTCCTTGCCGATCGTCACCGGCGTCGCCGGCTGTCCGTGCGTGTGCGCCAACATCGGAACGTCCGCCCCGGCCTCGGCCAAGCCGCGCAGGCGACCGAGAAGCGCGCGGATCGACGGCAGCCACACCTGCTCGGTCGCCGCCTTAATCGTCAGCGCGTACGCCAGGTTGTTGATGTCCTCGGAGGTGCAGAAAATATGGACGACCTCGCGCAAGGACGGCAGCGTCGTCCCCTCGCCCAGCTTGCCGGCCGCGGCCTGAAGGTACTCGCCGATCAGGTACTCGACGGCCTTGACGTCGTGGCGGGTGACGGCCTCGAACTCGCCCAGGCGCTTGATGTGCTCGGCGCCGAAATCGCGGGGCAGCGCGCGCAGGTAATCGCGCTCGGCGTCCGTCAGCGTCGGCGCGCCCGGCAGGACCGAGTTGTCGAGCAGGAAAATCAGCCACTCGATCTCAACGTGCACCCGCGCGCGATTCAGGCCCGCCTCGGACAGGTAGTTCGCCAGCGGCGCGGCCACCGCGCGGTAGCGCCCGTCCAGCGGGCTGAGCGGCTCACCCCCGCCCGCCAGATCCGAATAGCCGTGGGCAGTGGAGAACAGTGTCATCGTGTCGCTCATACCCCTATCTTCCCAGAACGGGGGGCCTTCGGGACGCTGAGTCCGCGCGGCGGTTCGTGGCGTGGGTAACGCACGAGGCCGGGGCCGGGTCATGCGGTTCTTCGCTCGTGGGGCCTTCCGCCGGGGTACCCGCCCGCCGTCCACAGGGCAGGCGCGGACGGATCGGCTATCCACAGGGGGAGCGTGAATGAGGCGCCCATCCACAGGGGGAGCACCCAGTCGGCGTCCATTCACAGGTGCGCGTCGGCGGGTAGCGACCCGCCTTGCCGCGAGCGTAGCGTCTTCAGTGTCACGACAACGCTTCCAACGAAGGGAGTCCCCATGCTCATCGATGCGCTCGGGCCCGCCGGGCCCCTCCACTCCGCCCACGGCCTCGTCGACGACCTGCGCGCAGTGCTCGCGGATGCCTCGTGCCCCCAGTGGACGGGGACCGCAGGAGAAGGATACCGGGCCAGGCGCGACGAGGCCGTCGCCCAGGCCCACACGGTCCTCGATGAGATCTCGCAGGCCCTGGACCTGGTCCCCTCATTCGAATCGGAATGCGCCAAGACGCTGGCCGCCGCACAGCGTGCCATGTCGACCACATGCAAGGTCGGCATCGGCATGGCCCTGTCGGGGAGATGGTGACCATGCCCTTCGATCCCCATCGCGACGTGTCCGTCGTCTCCGGCCCCTTCAGCGTCGACGTCAACGAGCTGTGCGCCGAACACACGATACTGACATACAAAAAGCTGTTGATCATCGAACCCGCCCGGGGCGCCCTCACCACGGCCCTGTGGGAGGCGGAGGCGGCCACTCCCGCCAACCCGCTGGCCGGCACCGCCCTCGTCGACGCGATCCGCAGGGCGCTGGCCGCGCTGGACGCTCTCGAATCCCACATCGACGAGCTGCTGTGGAAGCTCCAGGACGCATCCCTGACCTACGGAGACGCCGAGGCGGGCGCGTCGCTGTGGGAGGCCGTCCCCGGCAGCCCGATGGGACCGCAACTCACCCCGATCGGCGTGGCCAGGTTCTATGCCACGGGAGGCCTCGCGGGCGCGGTGTCGAGCGCCCTCTTTCATGGGCAGCAGGACGTGGCACATGACCTGGGGCTTCCCTGGCTGCCGACGGTACTCAACCCTTCAGCGGCATCGTTTGTGGGAAAAAGGGATCTGATCAACACTGGAATCGACGGCCTCCTGTTCTACGTGCACAAGGATGACACGTCGGGCGCACGCTTCCAGCGTGACCTCGGTCGATTCGCCCTGGACGTCAACTCGGTACCCGTGTTCAGGGACGTTGCGCGTAACCTGTCATTCGTCGGCTTCGGCGTCAGCCAGGACCTCAACTCCACGTCAACGGCCTCGGCCTCCGGCATGGCGGCACTCGCCGCCGCGTGGTGGACCGGTTGTCGGCGGAAGAACGGCGCGAGCTACGGGGTCGTGGTCAAGTCAGCCAGCGGAGACATGCGCATCCACTACGGCGGAATCGGCCTGAAGAAATGGCCAGGCGAGCTTCGACAGCGAACGACAGCGACGCAGGAGTCGATGCCGGACGCTGCGCCCGACACCCACTACGAGGGGGCGGCCACCAGCGCCGACCTCATCGAACACATCATCGACATGCACGGCGGCGACGCCGACAACGGCGAGATCGCCATCGAGGAGCACGTCACGATGGGGGAGGACGGGACGCAGACGCGCTCGTGGACCGTCGACATCCGCGGCACGCAGTCCTTCACAGTGGGCACGGATGGGCCGCAGGACATGCTCACCAACCTCCAGGGCGTGGGCGGCATGGGCTCCGACCAGTTCTACGCCATCCAGGAGGCGATGAAAGACGCCGGAATCGCACCCGGCGAGGCCGTCGAGTTCGCCGGGCACTCCCAAGGCGGCATCATGGCCGCCCAACTGGCCGCCGACCCGGACGTGCGCGCCCGCTACAACGTCGTCTCCGTCGTCACCGCCGGATCCCCGACAGCCACCATCGCCCCGACCGACGTCCCCGTTCTCTCCTACGAAAACTCCGGCGACATCGTCCCCGGCCTCGACGGATACGCCACGCAAGGAGACAACGTCACCACCGTCATGTTCCACGACTACCAGGCCACCTGCGATGGGACCGACCCCGTCCCCTGCTCACACTCCGCCCCCGTCTACGTCGAAGAGATCCGCAGCTCCCTGAACGCCGCCAAGGCCTCGACCGACCCGGGCCTCGGGGCGCTCGCGGCCGCCGAGGCCCGCCGCACCCAGGCGCTCGGGCTGACCGAACGCACACAAACCACCGTCCACCACTACCAAACGAGGCGCATCACCGACAAGTGATGCGCCCCGAAGAGGAGGGAGGTCCGACCTAGTCGCGCTTGTCTTTCTTGTCGCGCAGCACTCCCGACACGAGGGAGGCAACCACCGACGTGATGACGGCGCCCGCCAGGCACGACCAGAAGCCGCCCGTCGTCATGGGAATGCCCAGCGACGTGGACAGCCACCCCGTCAGCGCGAAGAGCAGCGAGTTCGTCACCAGGGCAAACAGGCCGAAGGTCAGGAGGTACAGGGGGAAAGCCAGCGTCTTGACGACGGGCTTAATGATCGAGTTGACCAGCGTGAACACGAAAGCGATGACGGCGAGGGCAATCACGGTTTCCGAGGCCGTCGTCGACGTAACGGAGATCGACGGAACCAGGAGCGTCGTCACCCACAGTCCGGCCATCGTGGCAACGAGTCGAGCAATGAAATCCATTTGTTCATTCTTGCGCAGTGGGACGTTGCTTGCACGGCGCACCCCCATGGGATAGGACTACACACATGAGCAACCTGCGCTTCCGGCCCGCCGTCCTCTCCCTGCCCCGCTACAAGCCCAGCAAGTCAGCGCCCGACGCCGTCAAAATCTCCTCCAACGAAATGCCGACCCCGCCCAGCCCCGCCGTCCTGGAGGCGATCGCCCGCGAGCTCGGCACAATCAACCGGTACCCCGACCTGACGGCCGCGCCCCTGCGCGAGGCGCTCGGACAGCGCTTCGGGGTCGGCGCCGACCAGGTGTGCGTCGGCACCGGCTCCTCGGCGATCCTCGTTGCCGCGCTGTCCGCCGTCTGCCAACCCGGCACCCAGGTCGTCTACCCGTGGCGTTCCTTCGAGTCCTACCCGATCGCCATTCCGACCGTGGGCGCCGACCCCGTGCCCGTGGAGCTCCTCCCAGACGGCAGCCACGACCTCGTCGCGATGCGCGAAGCGATCACGCCCGACACCGTCGCCGTCATCCTCTGCTCTCCGAACAACCCGACCGGCCCGGCCCTCACCTACCAGGAGATCGCTTCCTTCGTGGCGGACTCCCCCGACGACGTCATGATCATCGTCGACGAGGCCTACATCGACTTCGCGACCAAGCCCGGCGTGCGCAGCGCGGTCCCCCTCATCGAGGACCACCCCAACGTCGTCGTCATGCGCACCTTCTCCAAGGCCCACGCCCTGGCCGGCGTGCGCGTCGGCTACGCCATCGCAGACCCCGAGGTGATCGGCGCCATTCAGTCCCTCCTCGTGCCCTTTGGCGTCAACTCCCTCGCGCTGGCCGCGGCCCTCGCCTCCCTCGCGGACGCCGAGGCCGTCCAGCGCGCGGTCGCAGAGATCGTCGCCGAACGCGAGCGCATCGTCCCCGCCCTACGCGAGCTCGGATACGACATCCCGGACACCCAGTCGAACTTCTACCTGCTGCGCGGGAGCGTCTACGGCCTCGTCGATGCCTGCGCCCGCGTCGGCCTCATCGTGCGCCCCTTCCGCGAAGGCGTGCGCGTGTCCGTGGGCTCGCGCGAACAAAACGACCTGTTCTATTCGGTGGCCGCCGACTTCGCGCGCGCCGAGGGCATCGCCCAGTAGCAGGGGCGGCATCCGGGGAGGGTGAGCCTACGGGACCAACAGGGAAACGATGAGGAGAAGTGACCAGCCGAGCTCGCTGAATCCGATGAGCTTGGGCGAGAGCGGACGCGCCCGCCTCCGACTGATCGTCGGCATCACCCACGCGCGAACCGTCAGGAATACCCACATGATGACAGGCCAGATCGCCAGCGCGCCGAACCACCACGCCACGGCCGTGCCGAGCGTGAACGCCGCGTGCAGCAGTGTAGAGCCCACCGCCCAGCGCGGGTCCTTCCGGCCTCGGATCATCGAGCGCACCAGCGGAACCGTAGCGATGTAGTGCAGGCCGAACGCGACGCACGTCGCCCACGCGTGGAGTGTCACTGACGCTGGCGAGCCCTCCGCGGTCGCCAGCGAAAAAGCGACGGGACCCATGATGGAGCCCGCCAGGATCGAGGCGGCTCGGGCGCCCAGGGAACGCTCACGCCCCTGCCACACCAGGTAGATCGCGGACGAGGCCAGCGGCGCGAAGGCGATGGCCCACCACAGCAGCTGGGGACGCATCGCGAGCAGCGTGATGCCGGGAACGGCCGCGAGAACGCCGTAGGTGATGATCGCGGGCACGATGCGGCTGCGGCGCTTCGCGGGGGTCTTGACCCACAGGCACACGGCCGAGAACATCTGGAATGCCATCGCCCACGCGAGGAGCATGAGGACGACCAGCCACGAGAAGGTGAAGGATAGCGCCCAGCCGAGCAGTGGAGGGAAGGCCATCATCGTCCACGCGCCGTGCTGGTCGGAGAGCCAGCCGTTGCGGGCAAGCTCGCGCATGCGGGGGTTCTTATGGTGACGCGGCTTCGGGTGCCCCTGGGGTCGCCCCGGTGCGCGGTCGGGGGCGCCACCCGTGGGGCGTGTGGGTCCGCCACCCGTGGGGCGTTGGGAGGCGTTCAGAGTCTGCGGCGCTGCACTGTGCATAGCCTTAGCTTAGTGAAGTAGTCCTGTGAGGCTCAATACTGAGCTGATCACAACGTGAGATGCGGAAGGGAACAATTCAACGATCGGTGAAATATGGGGGCATGTCCACATCAGACGCAGTTACAACTCAATCTCCGACTCTGTCCTCAGAGGATCGCAGCGCTCGCATCGCCGTTACGGTTTTTCCGCTGCTGATTCTGGCGGCCTTCGCCATCGCGATGGTCACGCCCGCGACCTTTAAGCCGTTGGCCCCCGGCGTCAACTGGGCCCTCGGCGTCATCATGTTCGGCATGGGCCTGACCCTGACGCTGCCCGACTTTGGGCTCATCGTGAAGCGTCCTCTGCCCGTGCTCGTGGGTGTTGTCGCCCAGTACCTGATCATGCCCCTCGTCGGCTGGGCCCTGTGCTACGTGTTCCGCCTCCCCGACGCGGTCGCCGTCGGCGTCATCCTCGTCGGCTGCGCCCCCGGTGGCACGGCCTCGAACGTGATCTCCTATCTGGCGAAGGCGGACGTCGCCCTGTCGGTCACCATGACCTCGATCTCGACGCTGCTCGCGCCCCTCATGACGCCGCTGCTCACCGCCTGGCTGGTGGGTTCGCGCATGCCGGTTGATGGCGCGGCAATGGCCAAGAACATCCTGCTGATGGTCCTCGCCCCCGTCCTGGGCGGCTTCATCGTCCGCTTCCTCGCCGGCACGTTCGTGGAGAAGATCCTCCCGCTTCTGCCCTGGATCTCCGTGCTGGGTATCTGCTACGTGCTGGTCGTCGTCGTGTCGGGCTCGGTCGACAAGATCCTCACGTCGGGCGCCCTCATCATCGCGGTGGTCATCTGTCACAACCTGCTGGGCTACCTGTTCGGCTACCTGGCCGGGCGCGTGGGGCGCGGTTCCGACAAGGCCGCGCGCACGACCGCGATCGAGGTTGGCATGCAGAACTCGGCGCTCGCGGCGACCCTCGCGAAGACCCACTTCGCGGCCACCCCTGAGACCGCGCTCCCTGCAGCCGTGTTCTCGGTGTGGCACAACCTGTCCGGCGCGCTCCTGGCGGTGTTCTTCCGCCGCTGGAAGAACGGCGGCCGCGCCTGACGTCACGAGGCCATGGCAGACTCGGGTGAGTCTGCATCCGCACCGTCGGGGCCACTCGCGGCGTGACACAAGGGAGGGACGACCCATCGGGTCGTCCCTCCCACTGCGAGCTGACGGTGTCAGCGCTGACTCAGTTGCCGCCGTTGGGAAGACCGCACGTCGCCAGGAGCGCGTTCTGGTGCGTGTTCAGGTCCTCAGCGATCTGCGTGAATTCGGCAGTCTTAGCGGGGTCCATCGAGGTGAGGGCGTCAGCGTGGTCAGCGAGGTTGCGCCAATCCGCAGCGACCTGGTCGACGGAAGGCTTGATCTCCGTGTTGGTGATCTTCTTGGAGGCGGCCTCGTAGGCTTCGGCGAGGGTAACGTAGGTGTCCTTGCTGGTGGGGTCCTGGCTAACAGCCAGCAGGGCGCTGCTGGACTCGCTCATTGCGCTCTTGAGTTGGTTGCAGGCGTCGGCCTTGGACTGGGCGCCACAGGCGGCCATGCCGAGGGGGAGAAGGGCGACGAGGGCGACTGCGGCGATGCGGCGCTTCATGGGGTACTCCTAGACGGTAGGTAATGGGTACTCGGAGAGTCTATCGTCTTTAGAATATGAGCGGGAGGGACATGGGGTGATTCCACACACCGAAGGCTCACTGTCGCGCTAAGCGTCGGGGCGGCATGCGCGTTGGCGTTATGCGTGGAGGCTTATGCGCGGCTCTTCGTGCGAGCGGGCGCCGGTCGGGTGTCGAGCATCGGCCGGGTGCCGAGCGACCCGGGTGGTTTGGGGTTCGGAACCCGATGGAAACGCCGACGATGCCGGTCCTGCGGCCGATTCTGTTCCTTCCGCCGATTCTGTTCCTGCCGCCGCGCCGCGTCGGGGAATCGGCGGCCCGCGGTGGCGGTATGCCTGCGGGTGGATGGGGGTTTTGCACCATTAGACGCATTGCTACGGCGTGTCGCCGGCGTGTCGCGGCTCTAATGCAGCAATTCCCCCCGAGCGATGGCCGGCGGCGTGGGTGTGGTGGCCCGCGGCGGCAGATTCTTGGGGTGTAGTGGCCCGCGCAAGCGGTGTGGCGGCCCGTGCCAGCGGTACGGCGGCGGGTGGTATGGGTGTGGAGCCCACAAGTGCAGGCTGCCTCGACGAATAATGGCTGGCATGGGCGTGATGGGTGAGATGTTCTGTGATGCGCGCAACCTCTGGGCGCTGACCAGCGCCATGGGCGTCGGAGCGATGTGCTCAGCGATCGTTGCTAGGCGGGCTGCTTCAGGGCACGACCGGAGCAATGTCGCATGCAATTCGATTGACTGAACGTTCAACCATATCCAGAAA